>JAFSTJ010000593.1 GCA_017450525.1 Victivallales bacterium
ACAGCTACTATTAATTTTGTTAATACTGGTTTTGAGTTTTTCTGTTCCCGTTTATAGTATTGCATTTTTGACATTGATTCTGTTTTGACACTAGTTCTGTTCTCCAAGTGGGGAAAGCAAGCAAGAAGCCGCGGAGCGGCACTTGCATACCCTCTAGGTGAAAATGGCATTTACATTAAATGGGTAAATAAAAATACGGAAGGAAGAAAAATGCATTTTTCAAGTTCAAGCAAGCTGTTTTTAGTTTTGTGCCTGATATCCTTTTGCCATTTTTCATTTGGACAGAACCTAATCAAGGATGCGGACGTCAACATCAAGCCGATGTCCAAGGAATTCAAGCCGTCGGAGGACAAGTCCCAAGGCACACTGGAGTTGTTCACAGAGGATGCTACATGGAACCAATGCCTGAAACTGGAATTGAAAAAGTTTGGCCAACATGAGGGTATCTATAGTTCGAATTTTGGCGTAATGATTGGAGGTGACGCAAAGACGTATGGTTTCCCGTGCAAGCCTGGCGTAAAATACAACTTCTCCATTGAAGCAAAAGGCACGGCAACACAAATACTACTCCTTTACCGCGAATGGGATGACAAGGGCAAGGCCACCAAGAAGAACACCAGCATACACGTTTTCAAGCCACAAAAGGACTGGACTGTCTACAAGGGTACTTTCACCACGGCACAGAACTCCAAAAGAGCAGCTCTGGTTGTGCAGTTCTGGGATGCCAGAAGCAAAGACACCTCCAAGATGAAGAACAAATTGGGTGACTATGTTCTCATTGACAAGATTTCCGTGGAGGAGGCATCCGAGAATTCCATATTTGATGCAAAGCCCCAGGCCACAGTGCCAAAAGGCAGCTTGCCAGTGGTGCTCATGGCCGCAGACAAGGCGGAAAACGCGGTCTGGCACACGGGATTCAAGGATTTAATTGTGGACCAGCCCGCCCGTTTTCCAAGCAAGGTACGCGTCTATGCGGATGACAAGGCAATGCACATAGACCTCCAGTACAGGGGTGTAGCGCCAATAGTCAAGCCCGCCGAGGATGGCTCAAGGCAGATATGGCATAGCGACTTGGCGGAAATATTCATCGAAAACAAGGCAAACAACCAGCTCTTCAACCAGTTCGTGGTGACTGCGGGAGGCGGGCGCTGGATGTCATCCGTCAACAAAAAGGCAACTTTCAAGAGCTGGTCCGCAACGACCAAGGTGCTGGCAGACGGGTGGGACGCCTCGATTTCACTACCATACGAGTGCCTGGGCCTCGCTGGTAAGCCAGCGCAGGGGACGTATCTGAGATTCAACGTATGCCGCGAGCACAGGGTGCCTGGCCCATTTGACAGGCTTGACACCACAAAGGGCAACAGGCGTTCCGAATTTGATATCGTGGATGATTCATCAATGGTTTTCTGCGGCGGGCAGTATGCTGACCAGAGCAAGTGGGCGGTGCTGTTCTTCGGCAATATGCAGAAGTATGTGGATGAGGTGCTAGCAAAGCTTAAGAACCAGGAGTTCATCGCCAAGGCAAAAGCGGTGTCCCTGGCAAATCCAAGCCAGGCCATGGCGGAGTTTGAGGCATTGCTGGAGGCGGACAGGATGTACTCCCTCTCCAAGGAAAAGTTCATTGTGACAGAGGTGCCAGTTTACAAGGACACCAACATACCCTTCATGCCTGTTGAATTGAACAATCCCCAAACAACAGCTAAGATACGGGCAGCAGTTAACGAGAAGAGGCCTGTAGCCTTTGCGCTGGCCAACATGGGCAATGAATTCAACGAGTACCGCGTAAACCTGACATACGGCTGGCGCAGGCTGGAACCGCAGAACGAATATTATGTACTGGCAAAGGGGCTGGAATCTGCTGAAGGCGTAAAATTCCCCATGGAAAAGATAGCAATCAAGCGTGGCGTGCTCTACAGGGACGCCAGCACGGGGCAGCCTGGCAGGCGCTATGATCTGCTGGATGAACTGCCTCCATCCGGCGCAATGCCCGTGCCCGCCAGGCAGGCTGCACTGCTGTGGATTGACTTTGACTGCAAGGGCGTCAAGCCAGGCATCTACAAGGGACAGCTACGCGTGACGCCTCTTTCCAACAACAGCTTCAAGAAATACAGGCATGTAAAAGACGGCATGTCCATCGAGGATGACACAAAGGTCATTTCCATCGAGCTGGAGGTGCTGCCATTTGAGCTGAACGAGGCTGACTATCCTTTGAATGCGTTCCGCACCGCCTTCACACAATACCAATATGACTTCATGAAGGAATACGGCTGCATAATGTATATGGTGCAGCCCTGGTATTTCTGCTGCACATTCGATGCGGAGGGAAACATCACCGCCACAAATCCAAAGGAATTCCTTGTTCCGCACATAAGGTTCCTGAAGAAGAATATCGGCAATGGCATTCCAGGGCACAAGAAGATCATTTTCGCATATTCGGCATATTCCATTTTCAAGAGAATCCATGTGGGAAGGGACAACAAGCACCTGGCTTACGACACGCCTCAATACTGGAACGCATACCGCAACTGGCTGAAATATGTGGACAGGCTTCTCGCCGAGAATGGCTTCAGCAGAAGCGATTACACTGTGGAATTGATTGACGAACCCAATCCCAACAGCACCAACAATGATGAAATGCTGAAGATATTCACAGAGGCGAAAAAGGCAATTCCAGACCTGAATGTCACCGCCACCAATGGAGAAAGAAACTACTTCGACCTGGTGCAGGCATACACGGACAAATGGATTTTCTCCCAGCACATCTTCTCCGAGGAGAAGGAGCGCGCCAAGACTAAGGCTTTCCGCAAATCTGGCAAGCAGGTATCAATGTATGCATGCGGCACCAGCATGAGGCAAGATTGCTACAGGTACTACAGGCTCATTGCCTGGAAGGCCGCCAACGTGGGAGGGGACTTCGTCAGCATATACCAGATGTTCAGCCAGCAACCAGGCACTGACTTCAGCAAGGACATGGGCGATGTGCTGGCATACGATACTGGAGACAGGATGCTCCCATCCGTGCGACTGGAGAACCTGTTTGTCGGCATCAACGACATAAGGTATCTGCGTGTGCTGGAGCGTCTGGCTAAGGGCGATTCCAAGGAGGCGAAGGAAGCACGTTCCTTCCTGGCAAAGGCAACGCAGGAGGTTTCCCAGGCAAAGCCCCATGACACATCAGTCGCCGATGCCATAAGACAACAGGCCATAGAATTGATCTTAAAATTGCAGAAATAATTACAAGCCAAACAAACGAGGTAATCTAATGAAAAGACACGCAAACTTCACTTTGATTGAGTTGCTGGTTGTAATCGCCATCATAGCAATTCTGGCGGCGATGCTGTTGCCCGCACTAAGCAAAGCCCGTGCAAAGGCCAGATCAATCAGTTGCACCAACAATCTGCGCCAGCTGGGCTTGTCAGAACTCCAGTACACCATGGATTTTGAGGATCAATTCCACGGCTGGGCATTGAGAGGCAAATTCACAGTCCAGGACTACACTTTCTCTGGCATAGGATGGTCTCTGTTCCTGGGAATGCACAAATACACCGAAATACCAGGCTCGGAAAAGTCCGTGTTCTTTGATCCAGGTCAGTCAGATCTTACAGCTAATGAATATTACAATTCCAGCAAACCTGAAACTAATTTCTACAAATACAACAACTATGGAAGCAACGAAGGCATTATGCCGGCATACGCTGGCGGGCCAGATGCAAATGGAGCTGCAGTCGCCTGCACAAAAGTCCAGAATATTGTCAACCCAGGCAAGAAGCTGATGTTCGTGTGCGGCTCACAGCGCAGAAACAACACAACTGAGGCTGAAGTTCCAAACGTTGCCAATCAGGCTGTCAACTACAATGCCTGGAATGATACATCGCCATGGCATAAATTCAGGTATCCACACAGCAATGGCTCGAACTTCTGCCTGGTTGACGGGCACGTGGAGTGGGTTGGCCTCTCCAGGCAACTCGGCCTCTCAAATCGCAAACTAATAACAAATGTCGATACTAGCGGCAACTGGTGAAGTATTTCCATTAAGTGCGCTTTTCTCCAAGAACATGACCTAACAACAATTCATGAACGAGACAGCCACACTTCTAACCAAGTATCTTTTTCGTGATGATCCCGAGGTGGATTTTCGCATTGAGACTGGGACGGCTGCAAACCGCAAGGGTTTTGCAAAGCTAAGGCTGTTTTGCGAAGGCAAGCCAGTGGAAGGCGCACAAATCAATTATCGCCAAATAAGCCACCAATTTCGCTTCGGTGCCAATCTCTTCATGCTGGACCAGTTCGGCAATGATGAGGAGAATGCCAAATACAGGGAACGCTTCGCCTCCTTGTTCAATTTTGCGACAGTTCCATTCTACTGGTCGGACCTGGAGCCTGAACAGGGCAAGCCGCGTTTCCGCAAGGACGCGCCTCCAATCTACCGCCGCCCGCCACCTGACCTTTGCGTGGAATTCTGCAAAGAGCACAACATCGGCATGAAAGGGCATTGCCTGCTATGGCAGACAAGTATGCCAAAATGGGCCTCCAACGACCGCAGGGAATTGGAGGTGCAGATTGAAAAGCGCTTCAGGGAAATCGGAGAACGCTATTCACGGGACATTCGCGTATGGGACGTCGTCAATGAAAATGGCTCATACCAGGACGGATGGCGCTATATGCTTCTGAACCAGGATATGCCTGAAAATCATTATGAACTCGCGTTCAAGCTGGCAGAAAAATACTTTCCAAACTGCGAACTTCTTCACAATGACAGCTTCTGGCCGCAGCGGCAATGCTACTCAATGCCGTTGCTTCTTACGGAAAACCTGCTGAACAAGGGCTGCAAGGTAGATGGCATAGGCACATTCCTGCACCAGTCATGGAACGGGAAAACCAACTTCGACGCGATGATGCAGGGTGCACACGCCATAAGCATGAACGCAATGCGCATACTGCGTGCGCTGGATGCACTGGGGCGGCTCGGCCTGCCCGTCAATGTCTCAGAAATCACCATAAACGGCTATCTTGGAGACGACTATCAGGAGCAAGTGCTGGAACGCCTCTACCGCCTTTATTTTTCACACCCAGCAACCAACGGCATCTTCTACTGGAATCTGGTGGATGACACGGCATACGTCGGCGTAACCTGCGATGAAAACAATGCAAAAGGCGGCCTGCTACGCAGGGACTTCTCGCCCAAACCAGCATGGAAGACACTTGAGCGCCTTATCAAGCAGGAATGGACCTGTTCAGGCACTCTGAAATATCATACTGGAGAGGCAAACAAGTTCCACGGCTTCTACGGGAAATACGAACTCGAAATCAAGACGGAATTCGGCACGTTCAGACGCGAGATAAATCTTAGCAAATCTTCAGAAAACCGCTTTGAAATAAGTCTGTGACGGGAACACTCCAGAAGAATGCCACTTGTACCATAGAATAGAAAATGGATTTTTAGATGTCAAAGTTTGTTCAGGATGACTTTGTATTTGGCGTGCAGTTTGTCCGCGGTATGACGCCGCCGCCAGAAAGCTGGGATGAGGACATGCGGAACATCCGCAAGCTGGGCTTCAACACCATACGCGTCTGGCTGAACTGGGGCACATTGGAACCACGCCCAGGGATTATCGACTACGAATGGCTGGGACGCATAAAGACGCTCGCCGCAAAGAACCATCTGCGTGTGATATATCTCTTTCATATCCACAGCGCGCCTGAATGGGCGATAAGCGCCCACAAAGACGCCTGGTATGTGAACCAGGAAGGGCGTCCCTTCGAGCCGGCGATACGCAGCAACACGCCGTCTGGCGGCTGGCCTGGCCTCTGCCCTGACCACGAGATTACACGCATGCTGGAGGAGAGCTTCATTGAGCGCTGCGTGTCATTTCTAGGTGATTCAGCATACGCATACGAACCCATAAACGAGCCTCATTCCTGGGTTGACGCAAGTAGCAGACCCTTCAAGGACTTCTGCTACTGCAACGCAACACGAGCGAGATTCCGCCTCTGGCTCCAGAAGCGCTACCAAACGCTGGAAGGCATTTCCCAGGCATGGGGTCGCCCCTTCGCGTCCTGGGAGGATGTCCGCCCCAACACATGGAACAGCGGCTACATCGACAAGGTGGATTTCCGCGCATTCCAGATGGAGAACATAGCGGCCCTGGTGGAGAGACGCGCAAATGTCATACGCAAGTTCACCACGCGTCCTGTCATCGCCCATGCCTGGGGCGGCGGATCCGACACATGCAGCGATCTGGGTAGAATGGCATTTGACGACTGGAAGAACGCAGCCCCTCTTGACGCCTGGGGCTGTTCAGGCTTCCCATGCGAAGCGAGCCAGCTGGCCCCGCTAGGGCTCAGCATGGATTCCACCCGCAGTGCCGCAGAAGGCAAGCCATTCTGGCAATCCGAGCTTACAGGGGGAGAGCCAGGTTATGGCTTTGACAATGTGGACATATCGCCCGAGCTGCTGGCATTGTTCTCGTGGGAATCCGCCAGCCACGGCATATCTGGCCTGCTCTACTGGCAATGGCGGCTTGAGCTGTATGGTCCCGAAAGCATGCATTTCGCCCTCACAGACCGCGCAGGACGCCCCACGGAGCGGGCTCTGGCAGTCGCCAAGGTGGGCAAGGTGCTTACGGACAATTCCAGGCTGATGCTTGCGGCCAGGCCGCCGCAGGCTGAAATCGCAATTCTTTTCCACCCCCGCGCAATTATCATGGACCATGCCATGCACGGCAACTGCATGAACACCACCGATGCACTCATGGGATACTACCGTGCAATGTGGGACAAGGACATCCCTGTTGACATACTGCACACGGAAAGAATCACGGACAAGGTCCTGGCGCAATACAAGCTGCTTGTGCTTCCCGCTGGTTACCTGATGTCCCAGGAGCTGGCGGAGCTGCTGAAAGGCTATGTCGCACAGGGAGGCACATTGCTTGCCGACCCGATGACAGCATCCTGGAATGAGAACACGCGCATGGAGCCCGCTATGCCTGGACGCGGGCTTGACAAGGTGTTCGGAGCAAACGAATGCAAGTTCTGGACTGCGCCCAATGCAAAGTTCAGCCTCGCCACCAGGAACGGCAGCTTTGAACTTGAAGGCTCGTACATCTTCCAGACATGGATGCTGCTTGGCAAGGCAACGGCCTACGCCAAGGACAAGGCAGGACAGATATTCATAGTCCGTAATAGATATGGGAAGGGCAAGGCTTTCCTAGTTGGCATAACGCTTGGCAACATGTACTCCAAGAGAGCAAGCATCAGCGATGACATCAAACGCAAGGAAACAGCCGCCGTCCCAGATGCGGGACGCCTTTTCTGCGACATCGTGCGGGAGGCTGGCATTCAAATGCCTGAAGTTGATGACACTATTCGCTTCCACCGTCTGCTTTTGCCCAAAGGGCGCGAGCTACATTTCTACCTGAACCAAAGCGAGCAGGCCGCTTCCTGCAAGATACATGCACAAGGAAAGAGCCTCATCAGCAAAAACGAGGTGGCTGCTTCCGTGGCATTGGGCAAGTATGGCGCTGAAATAATATTGATTCATTAGTTTGGGTTCTAAAGCAAGCACAATCAGCTACGGTTACTGAACAAGATAGTTTAAATTATTGAACTGAAATCAAGAAAATAAGTCAGAATATACATATACAC
>JAFSTJ010000594.1 GCA_017450525.1 Victivallales bacterium
CGTTGAGCTCGGCCTCGGTCAGGGAGTGGTCGGGCTTGACCTCGACGATGGCGGCGGCGATTTCGCCGAGGCGCGGGTCGGGAAGGCCGATGACGGCGACGTCCTTGATGGCGTCGTGGGCGCGGAGGAAGTCCTCGATCTGGACGGGATAGAGGTTTTCGCCGCCGGTGATGATGACGTCCTTCTTGCGGTCGACGAGGTAGATGAAGCCGTCCTCCTCCTTCGCCATGTCGCCGGTGTAGAGCCAGCCCTCGTCGTCGAGGACCTCTTTCGTCGCCTTCTCGTCCTTGTAGTAGCAGCGCATCACGCCGTCGCCCTTCACCGCCAGCTCGCCGACCTTGCCGGGTTCGACGATGTTGTGCTTCTCGTCGACGATCTTGGTCTGCCAGCCGTAGCCCGCCACGCCGATCGCGCCCACGTGGTCGATGTTCTCCACGCCCAGGTGCACCGCGCCTGGCCCTATGGATTCGCTGAGGCCGTAGTTGGTGTCGTACTGATGATTTGGGAATACCGCCTTCCAGCGCTTGATCAGGCTGGGCGGCACTGGCTGCGCACCTATGTGCATCAGCCTCCACTGCTCTAGATGGTACTCCGAAAGATTGATTTCACCGCGTTCAATGGCGTCCAGTATGTCCTGCGCCCAGGGAACCAGCAGCCATACTATTGTGCAGCGCTCCTCGGAAACTGTGCGGATTATCCATTCTGGCTTGATGCCTTTCAGCAACACAGCCTTGCCACCAACCAAGAAACTGCCGAACCAGTGCATTTTTGCACCTGTATGGTACAGGGGTGGAATGCAGAGGAAAGTGTCCTCTCTTGTCTGTCCATGGTGGTTCTGCTCCACGCGGCAGGAATGCATCAGGCTTAGATGCCTGTGAACAATCGCCTTGGGGAAGCCAGTTGTGCCTGACGAGAAGTAGATTGCAGCATCGTCATCATCGGTCAAGGGAATGTTTGGCTCATTATCAGGAAATTCAGGAACCAGTGCCGCGTACGCCTCTGCAAATGTGGGGCAGTCCTCGCCAACATACATCATTGTCTTCACGTTGGGCAGCCTGTCGCAGATTGCCTCCATTCTTCCTACGAATTCAGGACCGAACAGCAGAACCTCTACGTCTGCCAGTTCAAGGCAATACTTGATTTCATCCGAAGTGTATCTGAAGTTCAGCGGCACGGCCATTGCACCGCTCTTGAGTATGCCGAAGTAAATCGGCAGCCATTCAAGGCAGTTCATCAGCAATATGCCGACCTTTGTGCCTTTCTTGATGCCACGGGCGAGCAGGAGATTGGCAAGCCTGTTGGACTTGCGGTTGAACTCGTCCCATGTGAGCTCGGAACGGAATGTGTCTATTGGGCTGGATTCGATAAGGGCGTATTCTTTCCAGGTTGTATGCCTTTTCTCCAGTTCCTGTGGATTTATCTCAACCAGAGCCACATCGTTGCCGTAGAGTGCGGCATTTTGCTTTAAGATTTCTGTAATTGGCATTTTTATCTTCTTTTGTTCTAGTTGAAATTACTAATCAAGCATTGCATACATTCCAGTGGAACTGCATGAGGGGAGTTACATTGTCCAGTCCATGTGGATGGTGCGCCCATGCGCGTCTATGGAACACATATACATTGCCTGGCTGCACGTTCTTTAATGTGCATGCCATATCCTTGTCCTGAAGTTCAGTTACAGGGATGCCCAGTTTCTTGAATTCTGCCTCCAGCAAGTCGAAGTTCAATGGTGGCAGCACCACATTGTCCGCGCCACCGATGATTGCGAACACTGGTATCTTGGCATCCGCAATGGCCTTGACGTTGTTCAATGGATTCAGTTTGCTTGATTTGAGCTGCTCCACGCTCAAGCCCCACTGCTCGCTGATTTGCTCCACACGGTCCGCTGCCGATGGTTCTGGATCCGCCGCATTGCAGACTGGCGCATCCAGGTAGATGGAGCGTACCTTCTCTGGATATGTTTCCGCATAGCGCAGTGAGTAGAAGCCGCCCCAGCTCAAGCCGATGAGACTGACCTTGCTGGCAAGACCTAGACCAATGGCTATGTCTTGGAACTTGGACATGATTTCCATTCCTTTGGGACTGCCGTGGAAGCGATGCACGTCCACATGCCCGTGATAGAAACCATGCTCCAGATATGCCACTGTGCCCACCCTGGGAACGAATGCTTCCGCCCACTGCGTGCACCAAGTCCAGCGTCCATCCTGCGCAGGATACTCTGGCTCTACAATCCATGCCTCGCAGCCTTCAATTGTGAAATGGTGACGCTTGAAGCCATACCAGACATCAACGCTCCAATCCTCTGGAAACACAATCTTCGTCATTGCACTCATTCTCCGTTGTTTGTTGTTGTATATGAAATTAAGGTAAGTTTTTATGGAGGCGCCGAGGTGGCGCGTAATTCAGTTGTAACTCAAGTCCAGTTCGGGGGTCAGGGGGAGTTCCTGGCGCTTCAGCCAGGTAAAGTCCTCAGGCTCCGCTGGAATCAGGTCCTTGCGCTGCGGGAAGTAGTCCTTGTATGCCTGCTTGAATTTGAGGGAGTTGCGGGCGATGTTGCTGGCATATTCTGCCTGCCCCACGGAGGCTGTTGTCATTCCCTCGAAGTGGTAGATTTCCACATCAGGCGTATAGCATACCTTCATGCCTGCAAAACGCGCCCTCATGCACAGGTCCAGGTCTTCATACTGTACTGGGTGGTACAGTTCGTCCAGCATGCCGATGGAATTGCGCAAATCCGTCCTCATGAGCCAACAGGCGCTGATGAGCGCCTCTCTTTCGCCGTAGCAAGTGAAGCGTGGATTGTCCCTAGGAGTGCCGCGTCCAAGGAATGAAACCCGTCCCGCCCTGTTGAAGGAGACACCTGCGCTCTGTATGCAGTGCGGCTTAAATGGGTAGATTATCTTTGGCCCCAATATTGCCAGTTTCTCATCCTGCTGGAAGCATGATGCCATGCGTGCAAGCCAGTCTGCCGTGCAGACTGCAGCGTCATTGTCCATGAACACTGTGTATTTTGATTGCACCTTCTCCCATGCCTGGTTTCTTGCCAGTGAGCAGCCCACATTTTCGTTGTTGCGCCATGTGGTGAAGGCAATGCCAGCCTCACGCAACCTTGGTGCAAAGTCCTGTATCAGTTGTGGCGTACTGTCGCTGGAGCAGTTGTCCACCAGGAACATTTCATTAGGCAGCGTCTTTGCGCCCAGAATGCTCTCCAATGCGTGTCTGGTAAAGTCCACGCCGTTGTGGGCAAGCATTACGATGGCTGTGTCTGTATTCATTTCTTCTGCAAATCCTTTGTGAAACGGCAGGCAGGATAACCAGAGCAACCCAGGAACACGGAGTTCTGGCCGCTGCGCCGCATGTATCTGCGAACAAGAGGCTTGCCGCACTTGGGGCACACACCGTAGTCTTCATGCACCTCGCCCACATCCTCAAGCACAGCCTCAAGCCCTTCAACGCTGCTCTTGTAGTTCGCCATGACGCGACGTAGCGCCGCCAGTTGCTTGTCGGACAATGTTCCCTTCTGCTGGAATTGGCTTCTCAATGAATCCACGAAATCATGGTCGTCGAAAACACGCTTGCCCTTGGTAGAGGGTTCTCTCCAAGTGGTGATTTTTTCTGCCATTGCCAGCAATTGACCAGCCTGGTTTGCTATCGCGTTTTTCTCTTCGGATGCCGCCTCCTGTTGCTCTGGTGCCTCGCTTGGTGTCTCAATCTGCACATTGTAGCCCAATGCAGCAGCAAGTTGTGGCAAGTTGGGTATTTTCCCTGCATAGCGCTCTGCCACTTTGATTAAGGCAGCCAGTTGTGCATCCGTCAATGGCTTCCCAGATGCAACACGCGCATCTAGCGAGGTGAAGAACCTGGCATCACTGAATATACGCCCGCCACGAGTGACTGGAGCATTGAATTCAAGGCCGCGCATTGCGTCAAGCAGGTCATTCAAGGCCGTATTCACCTTCTGCTTCTCTTCATTTGCCGCAGTCTGCTTCAATTCTTCGATTATCCTGTTGATTTCTTCCTCAAGCCCATTCTGCTTCGCAACGGCAAGTATTTCAGGATTTGTCCTCGCATACTTGGCGGACATCCTCAGCAGCGCACTCCACTGTCTTTCCGAAAGGGGCTTGCCATTTTTGATGTTTTCCTGTATGCTCTGTATGAATTTTGCGTCATCGATTCTCCAGCGTCCCGCGCCGCTTGGTGGGTCGAACTTGAAGCCTGGTTTAAAGCAAGCGGCAAGATTGCGCACGGCGTCACCTGCCTCCCCAGTGGTGTCAACGGACTTCATCCCTGTCCATATCTGGAATTTCTCATAGAAGTCCTTCAGCATCTGTACCCAGTTCTGCTTGCCTTCCTCCACGTTGTCAAGCTGCCCTTCCATATCGGCGGTAAAGCCGATGTCAAACAGGCTAGGCATCTGCTGGACCAGATAGTCGCAGGTGCGGAAGCCCAAATCTGTAGGAGCAAGGCCATTCTTGTCCTTTGAGACATAGTCCCTTTCC
>JAFSTJ010000595.1 GCA_017450525.1 Victivallales bacterium
AACGCTGATGCCATCCATTGGCCAGCAGCGTTTTCTCAATTAGGTTCTCAAGTCCTTTTTCTGTGGTGTCGCTTGGCATAATGTATTTTTCCTGTTAAGTTGCACTTCTCGCAACGCTGTCCCTAACATCGATCTTTCCTGTGACCGCATCGGAAATCAACCGTTGCTTGTAGAGTTTCAGTTTCTCTATCTGTTCCTGAACTTTGCTGATGTATTTGTCAATTTCTCCGACTTTGCGATCAATGTAATCCACAATGGCTTGCTGTTCGTCAAGCGGGGGTATTAAAATTGATAATTTTCTAAGTTCTGAATAGTCTAACGATTGCCTTAATCCTCCCCCCATACTATAGAAAACTTTATGAATATCGTTAATATGAAGGAACAAATATAAATATTTTGGAATAATATTGTCACGAGATGCTAGACAAAGATATGCGGATGTGATAATGCCTGTTTCTGTAACAAATCCGACCCGTAAACTACGATGATCGTTTTGCAAATCAGTAAGTCTTAAAATAACATTGTCAGGCTCAACAACTTGATATCCGTCAAAAGAAGCAGGAAGTAATCCATCTGTGGTGTTAATGTCTTTGCGTTTTATTTTACCATAACTGAGAGACAAAAGATTTTGGTTATGGGCATTTTTATTTGAAATAACGTGTTCATATGCGACAGAAAATAGCCTTTCTTTTTTCCAATGGCTTGGCACATCGCCGATCCAAGCAATACCAGAGGGCTTCATTGGCGCGTTGGGATTGAGGCCACGAGTGATCGTACGCGAAATGATCGCCTGTTTCAAAATCCCAAGTTTCTCTATTTCAGATTGTTTTGCTGCAATGTATTTATTAATCTTTGCATTCGCTAGATCTAGAAACGCAACTATGTTCTGTTGTTCATCGTGTGAAGGGATTAATAAAGTTAATTTTCTCAGTTCTGAATAGTCCAATGATTGCCTTAAACCGCCTCCCATACCGTAAAAAACTTTGTGAACATCATTTGTGTGAAGATACAAGTATAGGTATTGAGGAACAATATTTTTACGAGGTGCAAGGCAAAGATAGGCAGATGTAATAATACCCTTTTCTTTGGCAAAGCCGACTCTTAAACTGCGATGATCATTTTGTAAATCTGTTAATCTTAAAACTACATTATTAGGCTCTACAACCTGATATCCGTCAAAAGAGGCTGGCAGTAATCCATCTGTGGTGTTGATGTCTTTGCGAATAATTCTTCCATAACTGAGAGACAAAAGATTTTGGTTATGGATATTCTTGTTTGAAATATAGTGTTCATGTGCCGCAGAAAATAGTCTTCCTGCTTTCCAATGTTCTGGAACATCGCCGATCCACTTGATGCCTGATGGTTTATAATGTGGATAGCGTTTCATTTGTCCGTCTCCGATGAAGTTTTTTGGGGCTTGCGTTGTTTTGGACGAGCAGGTGGGAGCCCTGCGGCGAAATTATCGAAGTCATTTGGCTTTTCGGCATCGGCGGCGATGCGTGCCGCATTGAAGAGAGCGTACTCGGCTTTTGCCTTCTGCATTGCCAGTTCGTGGGAAATCTTGCCAGTGTCGGTCAGTATGTCACGCCCATTGATGGTGATAAAGGCATCCAGTTTCGCCACCCAGTCGCTCATGTGCATCGGAATGTGACGCATCGCCTGCCCTTGCGCAAAAACAAGATATTGTTCGGTAAGGTTGTTCAATGCGGAGATTTCTTCTTGAGAAAGATAGTTCTTGGCGATGCCTACGTCGCTTTTGCGCACTTTTGCACCACGAAAACTAGTGAGGCCCATGTTTGGCAGCGTATGGTCTGCACGCGATGCTATAATCTCGGCGGCTGTCTGGCCGCTGATTGCCCAATGCATCTTATTCTGCACTGTCTGAAAGAAGCGTATGCTGATGTCATCCGTCGGGTCATAGTCGATGCTGGTGGCATAGATGTCGGTGATTTTCTGATAAAAGCGCTTCTCTGAGGTTCGGATTGCCTGAATCCGCTCCAGCAACTCGTCAAAATAGTCAAAGGGGCGGTCTGGATTTTTAAGCCGTTCATCATCCAGTAGAAAACCCTTGCGTATGAATTCGCTAAGGTGCTGCGTAGCCCAGATGCGGAACTGTGTTGCCACCTTGGACTTTATGCGGTATCCCACCGAGATGATGAGGTCAAGATTGTAATAGTCCAGTTCCCGCACCACTTGACGGGAGCCCTCTTGTCGAACTGTTCGGAATTTCCGAACAGTTGCTTCTGGTGAGAGTTCCCCCTCGGCAAAAATATTGGCAATATGCTCGCTGACATTGGCTTTGCTTGACTGGAACAGTTCCACTATCATGGCCTGAGTCAGCCAGACGGTCTCATTCTCGAAACGCACGTCAATTTTGATTTTTCCGTCTTCGGACTGGTAAATCAGAAAGTGGCTTTTCTGCAGTTCATTCATCGCTGTCACCTCCTAATTTTCCCAGAGAGAGAATCTCCTTCAGCATCCCGTCAGTCTGTGCTTCCAGCGCCTCGATTTCGGAGACCAGCGTCTCAATTGCAGGCAATTCCACTGGCTTGTAGAAATACTTTGTGAATGAGAGTTCATAACCCACCTCTGTCTTGCTGTCGTCAATATGCGCATCTGGCGCGTATGGCAGCACTTCGTTTTTCATAAAGGCGTCAATACCGCCTTCATAAAGCAGTGGGATTTGTTCGGTGTCGCGCAGCCTGGGGTCATATTCTCCCTCCACAGGCTTTGCTTCAGGGCAGACCTCGGTGATGAAAGGACGCACTTTTTTGAGCAGAGTCTTCTTTAGGCCCATAATCTCGACGCACTTGTCGAAGTCCAGCAGCGTGGCATCAGCGGGGAGCCTTGCCAGTGCCGCCTTAAGGTCTTCGGCCTCCTTCGGATTGAGTTTAGCGTTGGACAAATCAGCGTCTAGCAGAACTTTAAGCCGCAGAGGGCGCTCCACTGTGATGGACCAATAGCCGAATTCCTGATTCGGGAATATCTTGCTCCGTTCGTTTTCCGCAAAATCAGTGAGCAGTTTCACTACTTCCGCCCTATTTTCTGCGGAGACCTCACAGTTCTTCTCTCCAAGATTTTTACGAAGCGGAGTCTTCAGGCCTGTAGCGTCAATCAATTGAACCTTGCCCTTGCGACGCTCTTCCTTGCGGTTGGTCACAATCCAGATGAAAGTGCCGATGCCCGTATTGTAAAACATGTTCTCTGGCATGGCTACAATGGCCTCCAGCAGATCGTTCTCAATGATATATTTCCGCAGATTGCTGGGGCCTGAACCTGCATCACCAGTGAAAAGCGAAGAACCATTGTGAATCTCCACGATGCGTGTGCCAAGTTCTGTGCTGTCTTTCATCCTGCTTAGGTTATTGGCGAGAAAGAGCATCTGCAAATCATCTATGCTGGGGAGAAAATCCAGAGTTACTCCATCTACTTGCGGGCGGAAACGAGGGTCGTTGATTTGCTCCTTCTTGGTGAAGCCCCAGTTTTCCATATCCTTTTTGTAGGGTGTGCCGAATGGTGGATTTGAAATGCAGAAATCAAAGAGTTTGCCCTCGTGGCCATTCTGCGAAATGGTGCTGCCGTAGGCAAAACGTTCACGCCTAATGCCATTGAACGAGTAATCCAAGGGTTTGTTTTTGCCCGCGATCATAATCTCCGCCTTGCAGATGGCGTAAGTGTCTGGCTGTAGTTCCTGCCCGTAGATGTTGGTCTCAACTCTTGCTCCAAGTTCGTGGAATGCCTCTTCCGAAATGCTTAAAATGCCGCCAGTGCCGCAAGCCGCGTCGTAAATCTCGTAGGTTCCATTTTTGATTCGTGACTGAATCGGCTTTATCGCCAGGTCCGCCAACATTCGCACATAGTCTCTGGGCGTATAATGTTCTCCTGCAGATGTTACGGAGTAATCTCCGTTGAAGCGCCGCAGCAATTCCTCAAACAAGGTGCCCATGGTGTGGTTGTCCAGCCCTGGATACTTGACGTTGCCATTGTCGTCCAGCACTGGTTCGATGCCGAGGTTGATATTCTCGTCAGTGAATTTGTCAATCAGCAATCCAAGGCAGGAGTTTCCAGCAAGGCGTTCCAGAGAATGCTTAAGATCGAATTTTGTTATCACATCTTGCACGTGGGAGGAAAAGCCATCTAGATATGCGTTGAATGACTGCATCAGCCGTGTGGTGTCCTTTTCGCTGCGCAGGGCTTTCATAGTGTAGGCGGATGTGTTGTAGAATGGGAAGCCGGTTATGGCATAAAGTTGTTCCCACTGGCTCTCTGGCGGCAGTTCGCGGAAATCAGAAGTCGCCGCCATTTCAATGACCGTCTGGTGAGTTGGTTCCAGCAGAAGGTCAAGACGCCTAAGCACAATAAACGGCAGGATGATTTTTTTATAGTCTGTGGTCTCCACGTTGTTGACCAGTACGTCTGTGGCTATGTTCCACAGAAATGAGAATAACTTGTTGTAGTGCGGTGTATCCATTATTAGAATTTTTCCAGGTCGTTTCTGACGACTGCCAGATTCATTACGGTTTGTGTTTGCAGTCTGCTATAAAACACAGTAATTGTGTAGCGTGAACAAACACACAATATTTGGCTAATATAAGGGGGAAATGGAGAATTCAATCGTAATCTCCAATGATTTCCACCTAGTGTTACCTGCGGATAGTGACGGGACCGAAGAGGCCGCTGGACTGGTCATCATGGCTGAAGGCAAGGAGGCGCTTTTTGTAGGGTGATTCTGGTGGGAAGTGCTTTTCAATGTAGTCCTGCACATGGTCAGGGGCGGTTGCGTTAAGGAGAGAGTTTGCGACGATGATCTCAAGTTTGTTATTTCCCCTTCTTACATGAACGGGATAGATATGGGGACCAAAGAACTTCAACGGCAACTGCTTGCCGTTGAAGATGACCTTTGCGCAGTTGTGTACCTTGCCCAAGTCCAGCCATCCGTCAAATGCCGCCTGAGAGCGAAAACAGTTGCGATAGAAGGCGCTGCCCGAAAATTCGTCGCCAAGCATAGGACGCCAGTCACCTAGCGAGGTGGGCATAACAGGCGCGTCCGGCGTGTCCTCCACTACGAGGCTTTCCTTGCCGACGTAGTGTTTCCTGCGCATTTGGAGAGTCCAATTGTCCGCAATGGTCAAAATGGTCTTTGTATTGAATGTGAATGGCAGTGCAACGCTTCTCTTGTGTACGGATAGCGGCTTGCCCACGAGGAAAAGGGCAGAACCTGCTGGAGAAAAACGCCATTGGAAAGCTTGGCGGCTTTCGGCAAGAGGAATGAACTGTCCTGTTTCAAAGTCACAATAGGAGACATGCGCCTCTTCCTTGAACCTTAGCCAGGTATCGACTGTATACATCTCCTGATTGACGAAGAAATAAATGGAATGTGTGTTCGTGACGCGTTTAGTTACACGCAGGTTTGCGGGCGTGGAGAGCAGCGCATATTCCTCGCCACTCCATTTCTTCAATTCCTTTTCCAACTCCAGTTGATTTTTGGGAAATGGGCGAGGATAGCCGCAACAGAAAGCAAAAGTCGCCATGTTGTCTTCTATCCTAACCAATTCCCCCAAGTATTCACCCCAGCCGCTTCTATCGCTGGGCGCATAACACACAAGGCCTCCTTGCCGACTAAAGTGCTCCAACTTGGATTTTGCCTCTGCCTTAAGCCATTTGGATGCTGGAATGACAACTGCTTTGTATTTCATTTTGCCGATTCGCAGCCTATTGTCCTTGGTGATGGCTGCATCAGCGAGTTGGTTGTCATCCACATAGTCAAAGTCACAGTAGCTGCTCAGCAGACGCTCCGCAATGTAGTGATGCAACTTGATGGCCTTTTGGGCGTCCTTGCCGCCAGCCCAGATGGAGCGCACATCATAGAGCACGGCTATATCTATGTCGGGCTTGCCCTGCGCCATCATGGAACCCATGCGTTCAAGATAGGTGAATATCGGCTGCATGAATTCCCAGTAGGGATGCTGTGGTCCAAAGTGCATGCCTGGCGCCCCCATGTTGGAGCCTTTGACATGCATGGAGTAGGCGCTTAGCACGAAGAGGTTGACGCCCCGCGCCAGTTGGTAGTCCAGCACCCATTTGATTTCCAGGGGCGAAGTGCCATTGCCATAGACCGCCAGCGATTCGCTGAGCACGTATTTGCCGCCGTTCTGATGAGCGGCGGACGAGGCATATTTGGGGAAGGCAGGGTTGAAGTTGTTGACCTCTATATCACGGGCGCCCTCCTGGACATATTTGATTTTCTCCTTGCCAGGGAAAAGTTGACGCCAGATCACATCAATGCCTGGCACATCGAAGGCACGAAGTGAGCGCAGTATGTGGCCATAGCCAGAGCGAGTGTTGCCTGAAGGCTGGTTCTCGTTGTCGAGATGCCCGCTGGAAAGCATGCCATTGGCATGGCACCATTCACGGATGGGTAGCATATAGCGCTCCAGGGAGAGGTCGGCGCGCACATCGAAGTAGTCTATGCGAATGCGTTGCAGAGATTCTCCAGGGTATTTGGTCTGGATAAGCCTCTTTAGGAAAGGTCGTATGTCATAGCCTTTGCGCTTCTCGAACTCCTCCGCGAAGTCGGAGCACCAGCAGAGTCGCTTGCCATTGATGCAGGCATCCATGTTGGGTTCGTCTGTGAAGGTCATCAGGGTGGTTTTGCCGAAGTGGCTGCCAATGGCCTTGCGGTACTGCTCATGGGTGAGCCTGATGAAGAGTTCCGTGACACCTGGCTCAATGACCGACGGATAGGGCGCCGCATATTCAGGATGATAATCTGGGCGGAACTCCACCACCTCTCCTTTTTCATTCAGAACCAATGAACGCCGAGAGAAGCGTTCCTTGTCTTCTGCAATGATTTTGCCGCAGGCGCCGCCAGATGGCCAGCCGCCCTCGTCATATAGCCAGACATGCATTCCCAGGCTCTTCGCGTAGTCCATCACCTTGGCGATGCAATCAAAGAAGCCAGGCGTGAGGTAGTCAGGCTCCATGGCGGAGGGCATTGAGCCAGGCCGGAATCCTTTCGGGAATGGGTGCGGGCAAAGTGCGCGTATGCCGTGGGCGTGCATATCGTCAATCTGCTGCTTCAGCGTCTTGAAGTCCAGTTTTTCATTCCAGAGCCAGAAGAAACTGGGGGAGAAAATATTGCTTGGCGACAAGAAGGCTTTCTTTATGCTTGACATAGGCAGTTCCTCGGGTAAAGGGCTAAATCGAGCATAATATATAACACTTTCCACAGGAAAGCATCAGAGCCATTCAAGGTATGGCTTCAGAAAATCTATTCGGTCTGGACTTAACTTAAGCGTTCCCTCCTCATCCTCATGCAATACCATATTGCGTATTGCGTCATACCTTTTTCCCCAGTGGTTCTTGACCAGCGAAATATAATTAGGCCGTTCTTTGTATTCTTTGGCGAGGTCTTCCCTTTTTTCGCCGAGGCCATAGCGCACCAGAATCACCATTGTGCGCTTGTCGCATCTCAATGCCAGGCGATTCAACGCCTCTCGTGTGACAAAGCACTCGTCCTCACTCTCCAAGCTTGAATAGCCCCGCTGCATATCTACCAGATTGTTGTCCTCCATATTGTCGTCCAATTTGACTTTGTTTTGCCTACGTGGGCCTCGCATTTCGTCTATTGCCGCATTGTAGGCGATGCGATAGATGTATGTGCTTTCCTTGTTGTCATATTCAGAACTGAATACAATCTTGCCAAGTGAGTATTTATATGCGATAATGTTGATTACCAAGTCTCTGTCGTGTGCTGGCATTCCAGCGCTTTCACATGCGGCATCAATGATGCCACTGAACTTTTCGATGAAAACCTTAATGTCGTGATTTGAGGGGGTTGAATTGGTTTTTGTCATGTAAATCTCTTACAATTTATAGTTCAAGTTTTGAATGGTGACTGGAGGTCGATGTTCTGCTTCCTTCATGAATTGATTTTTCCGATTGCGTTCTTGCATTCCATAGTCAATTCAGGGTATTGCTCCATTCTCCTCAACAGATAATACATGTCGAAGTTCTTCTCTCTCGAAATATCTATCCACACTCCATTGGACGATTTCCTCCTTGGTATCTAGTTGCTTTTTTTGCCAGTTGTTCCTTCTTTTTGCTGTTTACTGTGTTTGCTTTCTTCCACTAGCACTATCAATACCACCGTGACGGTGAATATTTCTTGCATGATGCAAAGTGCCTCAAATTGTGATCGTGCCCTGTCCTTTGAAGTGAAAGGCGGACCGCGTTTTGGATTTACTCGAAGCAGATAAATTTTTCGCATTTTGGACTCCATTTTGGATTTTATGGCTTTGGGCACAAAAAATGTTCCTATAAGAGCATGAAGCATCCCGCCTCCACAAAGAAAAAATTCGTGAATTTTGTTGCAAAATCAGGGCTATGAAGGAAATGGGATTCCGATTCAAGGTACAAATATGCTTCCGAAAGTGCAATAATTTTTCAAAAAATTAAAAATTACTTCAAAAATTGAAATTAATTTTTAGTGAACTAAAGTATAGGCAGATAAGACAATAATGACAGCCTATGAAGAGATTGATAATAACAAACAGCGCATCAAATATCAGCGGAATTGCGGCGGCTCTTTTGATGAGGGCCGAGAAGGCGCGTGAGGGTGATGCCCAATTTGAAATATATGCTCTGCCAACAGAGGAGCTACTGCTTGCATACGTGCGCAGGCTTCTTGCCGATGACGCCTATTCCTCCATACATTTTCTTGGACATAAGAAATCAGGGGAACTGATGCTGGAGTTGCATGTATTGTCTCATAATGTGGAAGCGGTGTTTCGACCATTGCCGGAAAGCGTAAGTATGAATCCTGTTGCTGAAGTGGCTGGCTCTCTTCATGACATTCCAAAGGAAATCACCAGGGAGATCGAGGAGGTTTATGACAGGACAGAAGGGAAAAGATGCTATTTGACATTGTTTACCCATGCTGAATCATGTTTTCAGAAGACTGGAGACATGACGCTTTTCCGCCATAGTGTCAAATACCTTTCTGAGTGTATTGAAGTGAGCAAAGTATGCATAAAGGAGAAAAAACTGCTTAAACTGGCGCAGAGCAGTTCTGTGTTCGGCAGGACTCGCCTTGATGAGGCCAAGAGGCATTGCTATAGTTTGAGGATGAAATATCCTCTAGACAATGAATTGACCCTCAAACTGCTGTATGTTCTGGATAAGCAGCGTAATTACAAAAAAGTCTGGAATTCAGAAATTGAGGATAATGGCAGTAAATTGGTATTCGATGATGAATCGCAAAAGAAATGGTCTCCAGAGGAATATGACATCGCAAAATGCCGCATTTGCGGGTGCAGCTACGCATTGGAAAGGCTTCGCCAGCGCCTCGACCACGACGATGGAACGTATCCCGTGCTCATTGAAGGTGAAAACGGGACTGGCAAAACGACCGTTGCGCGTAGGCTACACTTCAAATCAGGCAATTCATTCATAAGTTTTTACTATTGCCGTTGCATGAAAGATGCCGCCCTGAAAGATGCCATATTCGGCAAAAAAGATGCCACATCTGGTCAAAAAGATGCCATATTCGGCCCAAAGGGGCTTATTTCATTGGCAAATGGCGGTACTCTTTATCTTGAGGAAATCGGCGAAATGGACCTGGAGACGCAGGCTCTGCTGCTTCAATTCATTGAGAGCGGTGAATCCCATCCTATTGGCTCGACTTTTACTAATTTTTCAGATGTCAGAATCATTGCCTCCACAAGCAGGCCATTGGAGGCATTTGTGGCAGATGGCTCTTTTTTGCCAGCGCTCTACTGGCGGCTGTCGCAGGTTCACCTACGCATTCCGCCGCTCCGTGAACGGAAGGAGGATATCGCCTCCATAGCAAACGACTTCTGGAATTCCCGCAATGACACAGCATTGACGGATGAGCAAATTAATGTCCTGAAGGATAATGACTGGTCTGGCAATGTCATCGAATTGCTGACGTTTCTGAACCGCGCCACCATAACTGGCGAGACTGACTTCGCCAGATTGCTGCAAGAGCACCGTCGCCTGTCAGTAGCGATGCCTGTCCCGCAGAGTGTCTTGCAGACAACGGAGCCAACAGCGCAACTTGGCGATCCGCATACGCCGCTGTCAGAAATCACGCGGCAGCATGTATGTGGCGTGTATCAGGCACTTGGCAACAAACGTGAAGCGGCCAGCGCCCTCCACATCTCTTTCAATACATTGCAACGATACATTAGCGCCACGAAGAAAAAACAAGATTGAAGAGAAATTATGAAGCTTCGTTAGAAAATCGTAACGCTATGTTTCCCATAAGGGGAGGTAATTGAGAGCCGCGAAGAAATCGAAGAGCAGTAGTTTCTTGATGAACTTGATGCAGAACGGGATGAAAGGTAGTGGCAGAGTTTTTCGCGTAGTGCCTGCCATCGCACTAGTACTTTGCCATCATATCCACGGATTGCGGCGCATCTTGTGCGACGGCGGGGACAATTATGTCACGCAATTCCTGTCAATCCACGCCATGAGAAGATTGACGATGCGTTGCCGCTGTGACTCGGTCAATTCACAATGAAGGGGGACTTTGTACCATTTGTTCAGGCATCCTCTGCAGCAGCACGCAGTTGCATGCATTGCTTTGAAAACAGGATGACCATGCATGGGTGTTTGCTTCCCGTCGTTCACAGGATTCGCAGGCGCCAGTTTCTGAAGAACAAAGTCCTCCGCATGTTTTCGCATGACCTCCATCCCCTTTTCCTCAAGATATGCCTGCTCCTTCTTTGTCAGATGGAAGCTGGAGCGGAATCTGGAATGCGTCAGCTTTTCTAATGCTTGTTCTATCGTCTGAGGCATGTTATAAGGAGATAATTATAAAACTATTTATCCACAGATTGTCGCAGATTTTCACAGATTAGTTTCATTTCAATAAAATGTCCCTGGACATTTTATTGAAATGAATGTGTCAAAAGCGTAATCTGTGCAAATCTGTGAAAATCTGTGGATAGAAAAAGATGCGATTGCCTTGGAAAAAGGGCCATTCCACAAAAGTTACAGATGGGGCATGACTCCTGGCGGCATGGCTGGTTCGTATTTGCCGCCAGTACGTTCCAGGTGTTCCTTTTTTGCTGCGGCGAGAAGTTCTGGGTTTTCCATAAGGCGTACTGCGGCAAGCGCAATTGCCTTGCCCGCATATAGCATTGCCCGACGCGCATAGCCGTTTTTGCCTTGTGACACAGTCTGCCAGCTGTGGCCTGGTGTTCCTGGAACCCAACAGCCAACGTGCATTTGAACAGTCGGGCAATTCCAACTGACATCGCCTGTGTCAGTGGAGCCGAAATGCGGCGCTATATGGTCTGGAAGCGGCTGAACGCGGGCCTCTGGGTAAAGCGGCGCGTTTGGAGCGCGGTCTGGCATGTTTTTTATGAGTTCCTTTGCAAAGGCGATGTCCTTTTCGTCAGGTGTGGGCAGCGGGACATCCAGCATGGCCTG
>JAFSTJ010000596.1 GCA_017450525.1 Victivallales bacterium
ATCTAGAGCATCTAGAGCATCTAGAGCATCTAGAGCATCTAGAGCATCTAGAGCATCTAGAGCATCTAGAGCATCTAGAGCATCTAGAGATTCTAGAGATTCTAGAGGTTATGGGGCGTCTAGGGCTTCTAGAGATTCTGGGGGGCTAGGGGGGCTAGATATTCAAGAGATTCCAAGGTGTCTAATGCATTGAAAATTATACAACATCAGGACGATCAAACGATGAGCAAACAGAACAAAGAGAAGGCAAACCAAAACGGTGGCATCAAGGCTGTGCTGCTTCATTTGGGGCACAACATGTGGTGCGACTACCTTCCAGAGGACATGGACAACACGCAGCTTGACGCTGGACTGACACCTCGGCACGGCGTGCCTGACACCGTTCTGCGCAGCAAGGACGAGTTATGGAACCGCGCCATCGACCGCATGGTGGCGCACAAGCTCAATATGCTGGTCATCGACATCGGCGAGGGGATGGTTTTTCCAAGCCACCCAGAGCTTGCCATCGAAGGCAGTTGGACGCCCGAGAAGATACAGGCGGAAATCCGACGCCTCAAGGCACTTGGCATTGAGGCAATCCCCAAGCTGAACTTCTCCACAACGCACAACGGCTGGCTGAAGCATTACCGTCGCATGGTGTCCAGCCGCGAATACTATCGCGTCTGCGAGGAGGTCATTCGGGACACGGGCGAGATTTTCGGTACGCCGCGCTTCTTTCACATCGGCTATGACGAGGAGACGTTCAGCCACCAGGAGGGAAGTGGGTACTTCAGGTACATCTGCATACGGAACCGCGAACTCTGGAAGCACGACTTTCTCCATATCGTCGGCACTGTCGAGAAGAACGGGATGAGGGCATGGACCTGGAGCGACTACGGATGGTCGCATGAGGATTTCTACGACTGGTGTCCGAAGAGCGTTCTGATGAGCAACTGGTACTATGACGAATGCAACGGCGGTTTCGAGCTGGCCGAGAACCAAACCTCCGACCACAAGATACTCAAGGCGTTCTATGACCTTGACAAGGCGGGCTTCGAGCAGGTTCCCTGCGGCACGAACTGGTCTGGCTGGGCGCGCAGGAAGGCGAACATCGGCGCAGACGACGTCATTGGACGCCTTGTCGCCCTCTGTCGCCGCGACTTGAATCCCGCCCTGCTCAAGGGCTTCATGATGGCCCCTTGGGCCTCATGTGACACCGAGGAGCACCTTGCCTTCGTCAACCATGGAATAGACCTTTTCGCAGAGGCACTTTGGTAGTTGGGCTGTCTGTCTTATGCGCCGAGCGCAAGATGGGCGGTAACTATTCAGAAGGGGGCATATTAGCATAGACCGCAAGTTTTCCGCACCTTGTCGTTCCGCTACACTACGTGGCACGGCGCAAAGGAACTGGGGAATTACCTGCCTGTGTGTTTCGCTCCACCAGAGGCGCTCGCTTCACCCACGGCTATGGTCTTGTCGCTGTAATGCGGCTTCCCCTTCTGAACAGGTACGTTGCCTCTATTGACAAAAAAGCCCCGCATCCATGAGGAATAGGCCTAACGGATGTGGGGCGATTTTGTTTAGCGATTCGCTTAGACCAGCTGGCCTGGCAGCTTTAACTTCTCCTTGGGCGGGAAGGAGTTGTCGAACTTCTCTGCTTCCTTCACGTCCACCAGATAGCCTTTTGGCGTGGCATATTCGCCAGTGACGCCGTCAAGGTACCCAGGGACGAGTTCCTTGCAGAGGAAGAACGAATCGTCCGCGCCAGCGGGAAGACCGTGGTAGCGGAGACCGAATCTCCGCGCGTAGGTGAATCCGCTTTTGCCGTAGAAGCCGATGTTGCCCTCGAAGCAGACGGTTCCGCAGCCAAGCGCGGCGGCCTTCTCCAGCGCGTAGTCGAGCAGGATTTTGCCGTAGCCCTTGCCCTGCAAGTCGGGCGCGATGCAGATGGGGCCCATCGTCATGATCGGGACGTCTTTACCGTTGTCGGCGTGAATGGCTGTCCTCATGAAGACGTCCTGGCCGATCAGCCGTCCGTCCAGCTCCATGACGAAGTCCAGCTCGGGCACGAAGTCTGCGTCGCCGCGCAGGCAGTGCAGAACGTAGTGCTCCAGGCATCCTGGACGATAGACGTTCCAGAACGCCTCCCTGACGAGTGTCTCCACCTCGCGGTGCTCGCCAGCCTTCTCCAAACGAATCACGTAGTCATTTTTACACATTGTTTATCCTCCTGATGATTGTTGACTGCAATGCAGGGAGGTTTGAGAACATCAGCAAACCTCCCGGTCAGCCGACAATCTCCAGTGTTCTGTTCGTCTTCAAAAAGCACACTCCTTGATTGGTTGTTTCCCGCAGGACCACCCTGCGGCTTATTTGAAATATACAGGCGAAAGACCTATTTTGCCATTCCGCCTGTACAAAAAAGTTTTTCAAAGCGTCAAAAGATTATTGAAAAGCGATTTGACACGGTATCAATCAACATTACATTCATCAAATACAACTCAACAACCCCAATTGGGTAGGAACCATGATGAAACTTGCTTTTTTTGATGCAAAGCCCTACGACCGCGAATTGTTCGACAAAATCAACAATGGACGCTACGACATCCGCTACTTTGAGACACGCCTAACGGCTGCGGCTCTGCCGCTGGCTGAAGGATGCAATGCTGTATGCGCCTTCGTGAACGATGAAATCGACAAAGTGGTCGTGGAGGGGCTTGTCGCGAAGGGAATTAAGGTGCTTGCACTGCGTTGTGCAGGCTACAACAACGTCGATTTCAAAACCGCATACGAAGCGGGGCTGACGGTGCTGCGAGTGCCGGCCTATTCGCCATACGCCGTGGCGGAACATGCAGCCGCGCTGCTGCTCGCGTTGAACAGGCACATCCACAAGGCTGCGGCTCGCACACGCGACTTCAACTTCTCCCTTGCAGGGCTCACGGGCTTCGACCTTCACGGCAAGACCGCAGGCGTCGTCGGCATGGGCAAGATAGGGCGCGTCTTCGCAGGCATCTGCCTTGGCTTCGGCATGAGGGTGCTGGCATACGACGCCTTCCCGAAACCGCAGGAGGGTTTGGAGTTCGTGCCGCTGGACAGGCTCATCGCTGAAGCGGACATCGTCTCGCTTCACTGCCCGCTCACCCCTGAAACAAAGCACCTGTTCAATGCGGAGACGTTCGCCAGGATGAAGCGGGGCGTCGTCCTTATCAACACCTCCCGTGGCGGGCTGGTGGACAGCGACGCGCTGCTTACCGCCCTTCGGGACGGGCAGGTCGGAGCGGCGGGACTGGATGTCTATGAAGAGGAGAGCGAGTGGTTCTACGAGGACCGTTCGGATGTGACGAAGCAGAACAAGACGCTGTCGCTGCTGGTCTCCATGCCGAATGTCATCGTCACCTCCCACCAGGCGTTCCTGACGCACGAGGCGCTGGCGAACATCGCGACGACCACGCTAGCCAACCTGGACGCTTTCTTCGCAGGGGCGCCGCTGGATAACGAAATCTGCTACCACTGCATGGGGACGAGCAGCCCCCAAACCAACTGCCCAAAACGCACTGGCGGTCGTTGTCATTAGCAGACGTTCTGTTCCCCAAGAAGCTTGTTTTGCGTAGGTCGTCAAACGGCCAGCGCAGGTCGTGCATGACAATCGTAGCTCTATGCCGCCCCCATGTTTCCAGGCCAGGAGGGCACCACTAACATATCGCAATTAACGGCCCTCTTGTGGAACATAGCATTTGGGAAAGCTCAGTTTTTATGGCACCATTACTGAGCTGAAGAATGTGCAGAATATAGGGAGATGATTCCAAATGACAACTTACGAAATCAAACGCATAATCGAAACGTTCAGGAGTGGAGACCATTCCTACTATGTCTATGTGCTTTGTATTGACTCCATTCCGTTCTATATCGGCAAGGGCCATGAATACCGCATGCTGAACGCAAAGGACTGACCTGCTATGACAATCCAGCTAAAGCCATTGATGCCCGACGACAGGGAGCAGTTCATACGCGACAACCAGGATGCGTTCAACTACGGCGCATTGGTGGAGTTCGGGCGCAGGGACGACCACTTCGAGGAGCCTGACGAAATCATCTCCCGCGAGACCATCGAACACTCCATTGACGGTGGCAGTGCCTACCGCATCTGGCTTGACGGAAAAAAGGTCGGCGGGCTGATTGTCAAGGTGGACGGCTGCCATGGCGACTTGGAGATACTCTTCGTAAATCCGAAAGTACACAGCCAGGGCATCGGTCAGGCGGCCTGGCGCGAGGTGGAGAGGATGTTCCCCGAGGTCGAGCTCTGGGAGACATGCACGCCGTACTTCGAGAAGCGGAACATCCACTTCTATGTGAACCGCTGCGGCTTCCACATCGTGGAGTTCTTCAACAAGCATCATCCAGAACCTGACGGGGGAGAGCCTGAAGAGCAGAATGCAGACGAGCAGTTTCCTGACGGCATATTCCGCTTTGAGAAGAGGATGTGCCCAGGCAAGCCTTCAGAGCGCAGGGAGGATGAGAAGCGTATGAATTCCGCCATGCCTACATCGCTCTCCAACGAGGGCAGCATGTCAGATGGCGCAATTGCCATACGTTTCGCGACAGAAAAAGACGTGGAGTTCATCAAGTCCTGCATCCACGAACTCGCCGAGTACGAGCATGCGGCGGAGCTGGACAAATCCACGGAGGAGATGCTGCGCGAGCAGATTTTTGCGAAGGGGTTCGCCAAGGCGCTGATTGCAGAGTGCAATGGCGAGAAAGCGGGGTTTGCGCTTTGGTTCAACAACTTCTCCACCTGGCTGGCGCGGCCAGGCATATATCTGGAGGACTTGTATGTTCGCCCGCAGTTCCGCCGAAAGGGCATCGGGAAGATGCTTCTTAAGCGGCTCGCGGAGCTTGCCGTGGAAAGCGGCTGGGGGCGCGTGGAATGGGCCTGCCTGAAATGGAACAAGCCCAGTCTGGAGTTCTACAAATCCCTTGGAGCCATCAGGATGGACGAGTGGGTGACACTCCGCCTGGACGGCGGGAACCTTGAACATCTTGGGAGCAGGGAAACTAAATAATAACAGGAGTCACACAATGAAGGTAATCGCAATCAACGGTAGCCCGCGCAAGGGCTGGAACACGGACACACTTTTGAAGAAGGCATTGGAGGGCGCGGCCTCGGTCGGCGCAATGACGGAGATGGTCTATCTCTACGACCTCAAGTTCAGGGGCTGCGTCAGCTGCATGGCATGCAAGATGAAGAAGGAGCCACGCCCATGCCGCTGCATCCAACGGGACGAGCTGACGCCCGTGCTGGACCGCCTCCACGAGGCGGATGCGGTCATACTGGGCAGCCCCATCTACTTCAGCGATGTCACGGGCGAGATGCGCTCCTTCTTCGAGCGCTTCCTTTTCCAGTACCTCAACTACGATGACTACGCCAAACCGTTGAGCCCCGCCAAGAGGTGCGCCTGGATTTACACCATGAACTGCCCTGAATCGCTTTTCGACAAGATGGGATATCGTGCACTCTTCCAGCGCTATGAAAACTGGATGAAGCTCTACTTCGGTCATTGCGAGACGCTTCTCTCCACCGACACCATGCAGGTGAAGGACTACAGCCGATACCATCTCGGGCGTTTCGACGCGGAGGCCAAGCGCATCCGCCACGAAACGGTCTTCCCGCAGGAGTGCCAGAAGGCGTTTGAATTGGGCGTGAGATTGGCTCAATAACGCAATTAGAGTAAACTGATCGTGAAGGCCTAGTGGAGGTGGACAATGATTTGCCATCGCTTAGGACAAAGGCCAGTCGGTCCACCCGAACGGAGACGGTGAAGGCAAGGGCAAAGACGAAGCAGGATATTTGCAAAAGAAGTTTAACACATTATAGCATCCACCCGCTAATAGCCATACACGAAGCGCTGGCAGTCGATTCACCTGCATGGACAAGATTGTCACATTGATGCAAAGCCCCACTAATCCAGACAGCAAAAGAATGAGCGCGGGGTCCAGCTTTTTGCGAGGAGCATCGCTCATCACCACGCCTGTCAGTGTCCAGCTCAGTCCGACCAGTATCAAGGCTGGAACGGCAAAACCCAATGCTCCTATGCCATTTAACATAAATCCATCACCCCATGCAGGCTATTTCAGGACTATCATCGAAAGGTGCGAGTCTTGAAAATACCTCCATAGCAAACGCCATGCAATCGTCTCGTCCGTTTTCAAACAGATGTGCCACTTCCACCGCAGGACCACCCTGCGGATTCAGTCTAATGTACAGCCAAAACACCCTTTCTGCCAGTCTGTGTGGGTAAAAAACTCTTTACTGAGTGATTTGTCTGTACGCCAGATTATCTGATATAACAGTGTCAATCTTGATGGTAACCGACTGAATAAACAACGGAATTGACAAAACCTTGACAAAATAAAGAGAAAGCATTTGAAAACAGGGTATCGAAGATTACAGTATAATTGACTTTTTGGGGGTAGTTCAGTAATTGAGGAGTAGGAACTATAGATTGTTATAATAAAGGCTTATATGCATATCGCATTTGTTTGAAATTGAGTTCATCAGTATTGGTACATTGAAGAAATTAAGAACTTACAGGATCTTTGGTTGTATGGGAAAAGACGAAAAAAAGAATTATGGCAAAGATGAAACCTCTAAGCCACGTGTTGTTCTTGTAGGCACCTATAAAGGCAATCAATTGGCCAAATGGCGTGGATGGTACTGCTATCCAATACCTAACAATGACGAAATCTTGTCTGCAGATGTCGCCAAGATTAATGAACTTTGGCTTTTCAAAGGCATGGTGGCACAAAAGACTTACAACGCAGAGTTTGTGGGAATCAAAACGCGCACTGAATTGATTAATTCCTATGGGTATCCAGCAAGAGGCAAAGCCCATGGCGACAAATATCTGCTATTCAGAACAACATTCAAGTATCTTTTCAATGAAAACTTGACAAACGAGGCTGAAAAAGTCATCATCCGTACAGCTGACTTTACTACATCACCAGTAGTGCGTAAGCAGCTCAAGGCATACCTAGAATCAACTGACCGTAATAATCCAGCTTTAGCACAACTTCTTCCATCTATTGTTCTTTCTATGCCCTCTAATAGGTTGTGTGTCTGTGATTCGTCGTTGCAATTGACAATATGGGATCTTCCAGGTATGGAGAAAGAAGGCTCTGAAGTTCCGTTTCCACCACCTGAACATCCGAAGTTTACCTTTATCGACCTTTTTGCAGGCATTGGGGGAATCAGACTTGGCTTCCAAGCAGTGGGGGGAAAATGCATCTATTCTTCAGAGTTCGATGGACCTGCACAAAAAACATACGAAGCAAATTTCGGAGAAGTTCCTTATGGTGATATCACCAAACAAGAGACAAAAGATGCAATTCCTGATGGGATAGATATTGTTTGTGCGGGTTTTCCCTGCCAAGCATTCAGCTTGGCAGGGAAACGTATGGGGTTTGATGATAATTATAAGGGAATGTGCCGAGGAACGCTTTTCAAAGAGGTTGTGGAGATTTGTGAAAAGCACCAGCCTAAGGTTGTATTCTGTGAAAACGTCAAAGGGCTGTTAATCCATGACAAGGGCAGAACGCTTAAGGTTATTCAAGGGGCATTTGAAGAAATAGGTTATCGTTTTTACTATACTGTGCTTAATAGCAAAGATTTTGGGGTTCCACAATATAGAGAACGCCTTTATATGGTTGCTATTCGTAAGGATATAGTTGAATCCATATCTTGTGGCGATGCCAATTGGAGTTTCCCATTCCCTAAACCAAGCAGCAACAATGTATCTCTACAATCTATTAGAGAAACAAATGTGCCGGCACGGTATTATCTTAGCACTGTGTATATTGAAACTCTAAAAAGACACAAAGCTCGCCATGAGGCTCTAGGACATGGATTTGGATATGAAATCAGGAAATGGGATGGTCTTGCTGGTGCGATTGTCTGTGGTGGCATGGGACGAGAACGCAATCTTGTAATTGACAAAACGAATCGAGTTCTAGTTCCCGAAACACATATTAAAGGAACAATAAATACAGAAGGTATCAGAAAGATGACTCCACGCGAATGGGCAAGACTACAAGGTTTTCCTGAAGAATTCAGATTAGTCCTGTCAGATGTTCATCTCTATAAACAACTTGGAAATAGTGTTTCTGTTCCAGTAATCAAAGCCATTTCCCAAAGAATAGTTGATATTATGGTAAAGTTTGTGGAGAAATAAAGAAGGGTCTTATGGTGAAAGAAGTTTTTTCAGGAAACAGAGGTGAATGGAGTGAACCTTATGTTGTTTTAAAATTGCTTGCTGACGGAAAACTTCATCAGGCTGATGCAAGTATGCTTCCCTCCTCCATTAACTCTGCAAAAATCATAGGGGTGATAAGAGAAGATACTGAAGCAGAAATAGACAACGAAGGAAAAGCAACATTTATATTTCTAGATAGAAATGGTATATCTCAGCAATACTCTCTTCCACATTCAACCCTAGAGTATCGGGCTAAGCGTTTATATCATTCGATTACAACATTCGCGAAAAAGAATCGAGCTTTTCAACTTCCTGAAGAAGCTATTGAACTACAAAAGCTTGGATTTACTCAATTGAAAAATCCTATTCCTCTTGGACAAAAAAGTGTCAAACGGGATATTACTCTAAAAATTTTAGACCCTAATACTGGAATAACTCCCAAACTTGGTTTCAGCGTAAAATCTGAACTTGGAGGTGCACCGACGCTATTGAACGCTTCTGGTGCGACAAATGTAATTTATAAATTGACAGGTTTTGATGATACAAAGATGCATACTATTAATACCATAAACACAAGCAAAAAAACTACAGATAAAGTACATGCTATTGTTGAACTTGCGAACAATATTGAGTTTGTAAAATATCAAAACGATATATTTGCTGAAAACCTTATGCTTATTGATTGCGGGCTTCCAAGGATTGTCTCCGATGCATTGTACTTGCATTATTTTGACGGATGCTCTTCAACAAAGGAGATGTTAGACAAGATTAAATTTTTGCCTAACTACAAAAACTTAAGAAGCGATTTTTGTACAATTAAATACAAGCGTTTTCTTCGAGCATGTGCATTGGGAATGATGCCGTCAGATCGTTGGAATGATGTAGATGATGCATCGGGAGGCTATATTATTGTATTACCAAGTGGAGAATTAATAGCCTTCTATATTTACAACAGGGCTTTGTTTGATCAATACCTTGTGGATCACACAAAGTTTGAACGTGCATCGACTGAACGCCATAAATATATGTCTGTTTATAAAGAAGGAACTGAATACTTTATAAAGTTGAATCTTCAAATCCGTTTTACAAAATAAGATAAGGAATCAATGGACTATACATTTATAATTGGGATGTTTTAACAAGATGCTGGGAAGAAGATAACAAATAAGTCTATAGTTCAAAAAATGCTTAAAGAGATGCACAGTAATATTGACCACATTGATTCACCGAATGACGCAGTTGTTTTGTTTCGCGAAGCAATTGGTTTTCTTGAGAACAATGAAGGTATCTATTTGTTACCACTTAAAGAAAATGGAGAAATACTAGAAAAACCATTTCTCATTGCAAAGGGAACAACAATGGTATCGGTTAAACTTGGAGACATTTTGGCTGAAGCATATAAATTGAATGCTAAAGCAATTTTAGTTGCTCATAACCATCCTTCAGGTAATCCAAAACCAAGTAGTGCCGATTTAGAGTTTACTGCTGCATTGAAGGATATCTGCAAGCGTCTTGAAAATATACAATTTGTTGATCATATCATTATTGGCTCACCAGATTCTGCAGGAGGTTTAGGTTATGTATCAATAGAGGAATCGTATGATATTTCGGTATAATAATATGGAAATCTCCGTTTTCATAGGTTACGATAATGCCTAAGCTGTGAGGTAGTATTTGCATGCCTTAGCTGCGTAGTCTATGAGGAGAGGAAACAAAGGTTTTACCAAAGAATCTAGTGGAGTTTGAAAATGTATTTGAAAGATTTTTGACCTATTGTACTGCGCACTGCTGTTGATAAAACTTAATAGTAGAAGCCAACGAAACAAAAACATCCTTGATTCAAGTAGGAATTACACACAGATGGACACGATATCCAAAGAAAAGCGCAGTGAAGTGATGAGCCATATTCTGTCGAAGGACACGAAGCCCGAGATGGTTGTGCGGAGGCATTTGCACGCATTAGGGTTTCGCTATCGGCTTCATTCCTCCAAGCTGCCTGGCCATCCAGACATCGTGCTGCCCAAGTGGCACACGGTCATTTTTGTGAACGGGTGTTTCTGGCATCGGCACGAGGGATGCAAGACGGCGACGATGCCCAAGTCCAACATCGAGTTCTGGACGGCCAAGTTCGAGCGGAATGTGGCGCGGGACAAAAAGGAACACGCCGCGCTGGAAGCCGCTGGCTGGCATGTGATTGTACTTTGGGAGTGCGAGGTGAAGAAGCGGTTGCCGACTATCGCAGATGAGATAAAGGAGACAGGCCAATGAAATGTACGCTTTGCAACATGTGCATGATTGAAGACACGGCCACAGGGCGTGTCTTGGTGCAGCATCGTCTGCCGAAGGCGACGAATCCGTGGTGCGGGCTGACGTTTCCAGGCGGGCATGTGGAGGCGGGGGAGTCCATCACGGCAAGCACGGTGCGCGAGATTCGCGAGGAGACAGGGCTGACGGTCTCTAACCTGCGGATGTGCGGTGTTGTGGAGTGGGAGGTGCCTGAAAAGCCGCAGAACACCGTCTGGCAGGACAACATCCCCAACTCCAAGTACATCGTCTTCATGTTCCGCACCACCACCTATGCGGGCGAGCTCAATTCCTCTGCGGAAGGGAAGATGGAATGGATGACGCTGGACGAGATGCGCAAAGGAGGTTTGGCTCCGCACATGGAGGAGTACATCCGTGTCCTGCTGGAGGATGATGTTCCGCAGGCCTACGGCATCAGCGGAAGCGGTATCCTGAAAGTTGTCAAAGGAAACGTATAAGACCGATTCCATGAAAAATCGAGTTTCGCAGTGCTCCTAAGACTGGTGGCTATTGCTGTAGAGGAAAAGATATACCATAAGGAAGTGACATGAAAACGAAAACTACGTGCAAGAGACAGGGGGTGTTTACGCAAATCTCCCTGTTCAGCGTTCTACTTGGCGGACGCTATGGGGGCGTTTGCAGCATCGCCGATGTTAAGAAGCATGGCAACTTGGCAATCGCCACGATGGACCGATTGGACGGTGAAATGCAGATGATTGACGGTGTCGTCTATCAGGCTTGCGCCGACGGAAGGCTTCTTCTGCCCAAAGACGATGAAACCATTCCCTTCGGCACGATTGCCAAGTTCACGCCAGAACAGGAGTTGAACTTGGCCGACATTCCATGCTTTGAGGATTTTGAGGAGCGCATGAAGACGGAATGCCCTGGCCTGAACCTGCCTATGGCTGTGCATCTCAAGGGCGACTTTCTTCATGTCAAGGTCCGCGCGGTAGGACGCCAGGAGAAGGACGGGATCGGGCTGGCCGAGGCTGCACGGAACGAGGCGGTCTTTGAGTTGGATGAGATATCAGGGGACATGGTTGGTTTCCGTCTGCCTGGCTATGTCCAGGGTGTCAATGCGCCTGGCTGGCATCTGCATTTCGTCGATGCCGCCCGCCGACATGGAGGGCATGTGGTCAATTTCTCCTTGAAACAGGGAGTGATGCGCATCTGCTGGGCCCGCGAGTTTCAAATCATGCTCCCTGATGTATTAGATGAATTGGATCTGGACCGCGACTGGAGCGATGACTTGCGCAAGGCGGAGGCGGAACGATGAGGTAATTACCTCAACTGTGAATCATTGAAATGGACATAAACGAACAGATAATCTGGAAGAAGATGCTTGAAGCTGCGAAGACAGTCCAGAGAGGGCGACGTATATCCGACTATGTGGAGGCTGGCGAAGTGGCGGCGGCAATTGAATCCTCGACAGGGAGAATCTACACAGGCGTGTGCGTGGATACGGCCTGCACACTTGGCATCTGCGCGGAGAGAAACGCCATCTTCAACATGCTGACCAATGGTGAGCACAGTATTCGCCGCGTCCTTGCAGTCATGCCCGATGGAAAGAACGGAGCACCGTGCGGGGCATGCAGGGAGCTGATGGTGCAGCTCATGCCACAGGATTATGGCGACATTGAAATCATGCTTGATTTCGAATCCATGAAAACCGCACATTTGTCTGAACTCACGCCAGAATGGTGGATAAAATGACAATCAAGGGAGAAAAACCGTCTGAAATGACAATAGCGGGGCGTGCATGCCATGTCGTTGAACAGGCAGGACCGCAATGCCTTCTGGTGCAGCCACTTGGTGTACACGAGACTGACACTCTGCCCAATGAGATAGAAGAGATTGCCGCTGCTTCGTCCATGCCCTTTGCCATGGCGGCGTTTGAGATTGTTGACTGGGAGCGCGACCTGATGCCCTGGGGCGACCCTGCGGTCTCGAAACGTCCAGAGGCGGGAACTGGCGCGGTTGACACCTTGCAATATCTTTTGGACGGGCTTCTCCCATGGCTGAAAGAGCGTTATGGGGAACTGCCAGTGGTTCTTGGAGGATACTCGCTGGCGGGTCTGTTCTCCCTGTGGTCGGCACGTGAAAACAACGCCTTCACGGGCATCGCCGCAGCCTCGCCTTCGGTCTGGATACAGGGCTGGCCCGAATATGCCGCATCGCATCCATTGCAGGCCAGACAGGTTTATCTGAGCCTCGGCGAGCATGAGGAGAAAACGCGCAACAGAGCCATTGCGCAGGTTGGCGAGCGCATCCGCAATGAACACGCTTTGCTGGAACGTCAATTGGGTGAGAGCAATTGCACTTTGGAATGGAATCCAGGCGGGCACTTCGTGGATTGCGAACGACGTCTGGCACGAGCTTTCATCTGGAATCTGCGAAAACTGGAATAGAGAGGCCTCGAAGAAAAAGATTTGGAAAGAAATGAGGCAATAATACCCTCAAATGTTATTCGGAGCTCTCCTGATGGTAAACAGATTAACTTGTGCTACATTAAGAGGGAAATATCAAGACATGAAAACACTCGCATAAACTCCAGGAGTAAACAGTTTATGGATTTATATTGCAATCCGTTGCCTTTGCCAGACATTCCTTGCAGGATGCTTAAGAATCTGCCGACTGGCGATTTTCGTGAAGTCTCCGACCCTGAAGTACTCTATGAAGATGGTGTCTGGTATATGTATCCATCTGGTGGACAGGCGTATGTGTCACGGGATTGTGTTCATTGGGAGTTTCATCCCATTGACATTGGTGGCACTAAATTGGGTTACGCCCCGTCGGTATGCCGTTGCAAGGACCGCATCCTGCTGACGGCCAGTTTGCTGGGGGCAGGGCACAAAGCCTCCATTTGGGCGGCTCCCGCACCGCTGGGGCCCTTTGTCAACCTGGGCACACCAGTGGACCGCCAAGGCAAGCCATTGGAGTCCTTCCTGGACCCCGCCCTTTTCTGCGATGATGACGGGCGGCTCTACCTCTACTGGGGCTATGCCACTGGGCATAGCGGCAACATCTATGGAGCGGAGATGGACCCTGCCAATCCTGTCCAGGCCATCAGCGATGTCCATACCCTAATCCAGTTTGACGGGAAAAACTGGTGGGAACACTACGGTGAACACCACGAACACCTCGGTTATGGCTGGGATGAAGGAGTTTCCATGTTCAAGCACACTGGCGAGTACTATC
>JAFSTJ010000597.1 GCA_017450525.1 Victivallales bacterium
ATATATCTCTGCGTCTCCGCGTCTCCGCGTCTCTGCGTTAAAATCTCTGCGGTGCTGCGTTAAAATCTCCGCGCCTCTGCGTTCATGGCTGTCTGCCCCTCTGCATTTGGAATGGAAAATCCTGCAAAGAATGTTACATTACGAGACGAATGACAGGATATGCGTTAAACAATGGCGGCTATGATGAAGGACTTGACAAGCTATGTTTACTGTTTTGAGGATTTGATACAGGGCAATTTACTCTATGTGGACAAGACTGAATACGTATGGAAACTGATTTCCCCTCTGAACGCAGGTTATTTTCTCTCTCGTCCGCGCCGCTTCGGCAAGTCCCTTCTCATATCGACGCTGAAGGCCATATTTCAGGGAAAGAAGGAGCTCTTCAAGGGTCTGGCCCTCTATGACAAGCCCTACGACTGGAAGACACATCCCGTAATTCACCTGAGCTTTGGGGACTACAGCATGATTTCCGATGCGGCCCAGGAGTTACCTGATTATCTGATGAGCAAGCTGGAGACGCTCGCTGATGAACATTCCATAGCACTGACCAAGAAGACTCCAGGCCTTTGTTTTGCAGAGCTAATCGACAAGCTGTCCGAAAAGGGAAAGGTCGTCATCCTCATCGACGAGTACGACAAGCCGATTCTGGGCAACATAACGGACGCCAACATAAAAAAAATACGTGACATTCTCAAGGGCTTCTACAGCGTACTCAAGGACCGCAATGACAAGGAGCGCCTGCTCTTCATAACAGGCGTCAGCAAGTTCAGCCATGTGTCGCTCTTCTCTGAACTTAACAACCTCACCGACATCACAATGGAGCCTGACTACGCTGAGATGCTTGGCTTCACAGAGGCCGAGGTGCGGAAATACTTCGCGGACAGAATACCAGACGCCGCAAAGGCAAACGAGGTCACGGAAGACGAACTGATGAAAAACCTTATGGAATGGTATGACGGCTACCGCTTCTCCAAGGAGGACACGCACGTCTGCAATCCAGTGTCAATAACAAAGTTCTTCGCCAACCACTATGGCTTCTCCAACTACTGGGACAGCACAGGCACACCCAGCTTCCTGATAAAGCTGATGGAGAAGAGGGCATACGACCACGAGGCCGCACTGAAGGACTGGTATGACGAAAGCATATTCGCAGCATACGAGCTGGACAGCCTTGACATAACGGGCATGCTCTGGCAGACAGGATACCTCACAATAAAGAACATCCGCAAGGGAACCAGGGGAATCAAATACCAACTGGACTTTCCTGACAAAGAGGTTCGCGACACATTCTGCCTACGGCTGCTGGAGTTCTACGGCAATCTGTCACGCGGCACGGGGGACTCACTGCTGGAGAAGCTGCAGGACGCAATAATGTCGGACGATGTGGATGCATTCCTCAAGCTGTTCCAGTCCGTCCTGGCGAACATCGACTACAAGCTGCACATCAATCAGGAGCAGTACTACCATAGCCTGTTCTTCATTGTGTTCTTCTTGCTTGGCTCAGAAATTGAAGCTGAATCCTGCACTAACGAGGGGCGTATCGATGCGTACATACGCACATCCAAGGCAATCTACATATTCGAGTTCAAGCTGAACAAAACCGCCAAAAAGGCCGTCTCACAGATAATCGACAAGCACTACTATGAGAAATTCCAGGGCTGCGGCTTGCCCATACGCATGATTGGCGTGAACTTCAATCACTCCAGGGGACGCATTGACGGCTGGCAAGAAATGGCAATGCCATAGAGGTAGCAGTGGTGGTGGCTACGGCAATTATCCATGCTCGATGCCGTAGCCGAAAAATGCGAAGTCGCCCTTCAGAGGGTCATCGGGGAAGAAGCGGGTCATTATATTTGTCAGTTTGATTGCCTGGTTAAGAGTTGCGCCGCCCTTGGCTGACAAAAAGCCAAATGCCTTTGCCATGGCGACAACATGCGTGTCCAATGGCATAAGCAACTCCGTCTTGGGATACCATTTCCACAAGCCCAAATCCACAGGAGAATTGTCCCTCACCATCCAGCGCAGGAATAGATTCAGCCTCTTGTTGGCACTGTCCTCGCCCTTGGATATTAGCGGCGAACATTCGTCTGGGAAATGGCTGCCTATGACTGTCGCCAGGCGTCCCTTATGCCTGCAACACTCGCCGTTCCTGTAATCCTGCTCAAAGCATTCTCCAAGGCTGCCATAGTTCTCAAGGATGCCCTTGATTGCACGGAATGCCAACAATATGCTCCTGTATGTGAAAATGCGGTAGAATGATTTGCAGCTATCTGGGATGATTTCCTCAAAATTGCCGTCAAGTATCCATTGCGCGGGCGTTTTGCCATCCATATATTCCAGCAATTTCTCAATGTGCGTCAGGATTTCGCTGCGCTTGCCGAATGCCAGCGCAGCCGCCAATAGCGCCACTATCTCCTTGTCACGCACATCGCAATATCTGTGCATGAACTTGGACGGATCCGCCAGAATGAAGTCCCCCGTCTCGTATTTTGCGGCAAGCTCATGCATCCGTGCCGCAAGCGCCTCGGTATATTCAAAACCGCATTTTTCCATAAGTTGTCTAGCCTATTTCTGCACAAAGGCCACAGTCAGTTTCTGTGCTCCCTTTTCCTGGATGACTTCCTGCCCTGGCAATGAAATGTTGGCGGTCACTCCTTTGGGGATGGTGAAGTCGCATACGACTTTCCTGCCTTCACGATGCCATGCGCTGCATATTCTGCCATAGCGGGACTTGTACTCCACGCTGATCCAATCCAGCTTCTTCGGGAAACAAGGCCTGATATTGACTTCCCTGAAGCCTGGCGCCTCGAACACAGGATTCAAACCGCCCAGATAGCGGAACATCCACGCGGAGATGTCACCAAACATGATATGGTTTCTGGAGCCGAAGCCATTCCAGCGTTCCCACAAGGATGTGGCGCCCTGCTCCACCTGCCAGCCCCAGCCTGGCTGCTTTACCTGCGTCACCACCTCGTATGCGTCATCAATGAAGCCGTATTCCGCCAGCATGCGAGGCACTGTCTTGGCGCCGATAATGCCGAACAATGTCCTGTGCTCATCCTTGCGTACGACATTCGCCAGCCTTGTCGCCACGACGGGAATGTTCTTTTCTTCCACCAGCCCAAAATACAGCGCCGATGCCAGCGCGGTGGGCGAGCCATTTTCGTATGTGCCGTCCCCATTGTAGAACTTGGCATTGAAGGCCTTCTTGATGCGAGAGGCAAGTTTCTTGTACTCATTGACAAAAGCCTCACCCTTGTCGGAATACAGCTGCTGCATGCGCATTGCATCCTGATAGTAGTAGCAACTGGAAGTCAATTGGTTCGACGTCATGCCATACTCGTTCCAGGTACACCAGTCGCCCAAACCAAAGTCCAGCAAGTCACCCACTGCCATGGACTGCATGTAATCCATCAGTTTTCTCTGCTGCTCATAGAAACCTGTCCTTATGGCTTCGTCGCCAGAGAAAAGATATGCACAATAGGGATATTCAAACAAAATGGAATCATAGACAGGCCCATTGAGGCGATGGTAGTACTTGCCCGTATTGGGCGCCATTCCAGGCATCTGGCCATTTGGCCATTGCACATCCGACAGCATGTGCATGAAATTGACATACGCATTGCGCGTATTGAAGTTCCAGCAGCCAGTCTCAGCGGCAAGCTGTGCATCGCCAGTCCAGCCGTTCTTCTCGCGATGTGGGCAGTCCGTGGGAATGCCCACGAAATTGGAAAGAAAGCTCTGCCTGGTATTGCGCTGCAATGCCTCCAGCATTTTATCCGATGTTTTAATCTGCCCCACTTCATCAAATGCGGTATGCACAAATTGCGCCTCAACATCCAGAACCTCCGCCTGGTCCAGGTTGAACAGCTCCACATACCTGAAGCCATGGTAGGTGAAGCATGGTTCAAATACCTCTGGCTCTTCCGTGCCAGCGAGTGTGTACTGGTCCCACTGGAACTGGCCATTTTTGATGCAGTTGTCTATCTCGCTTCTCTCTATCCTGTAGGAATCTGGCACCACCTGCTCCGAATAGCGTAGCCAAATGCGCTGTCCTGCCTTGCCACGCACCTTGACACGGCACCAGCCAGCCATGTTCACGCCAAAGTCATAAGTCATTATCTGGTAGTGGACATAATACGCAGCCACTGGCTTGATGCTTTTCATCACCTTGCAGGGCTCTATTGTCTCCTGACAAATCAGACCGCCTGGCGGTGTACAACGGGTGGCTGCCTTCCAGTCGCTGTCGTCAAAATCAGCCTCCAGCACGCCTTTTATGCGAAGGCCCCCATCCTCATGCTGCCCTGCCCTAAGCTGATTATATGTGATATGGCTACCATGCACCTTCCAACTGTCATCGCTGGATGCGACAATTTCGCCATTGACCTCAATGTCGCAAAGCATCTTGGGCACATCCCGCCAGGTGGCGTATGAGAAATTCCAGTTGTCAACTACATTCTGGTTGTAAAGCCCGTTGCCCAGCAGCACGACTACGGCATTCTTCCCTGTATGGAACAATTTGCTCACATCGTATGCCACATAGCTCACCCTTTTGTCAAACTGGGACATCACTGGCGCAAGCACCCTGTCATCCGCCTTGACGCCATTGACATATAGGACATGGTAGCCCAGGCCGCAAAGATATATCCTCGCAGTCTCCACCTTTTTGCGGCATGTGATAGTTTTCCTGAAATATGGTGCGGGACTGCCATCGGGCGTTGCCGCTCCAGGAACTTTGCTGGCATTAAGCCAATGCCCCATCCACTGCCTTGTGATCGGTTCAACTGTCTGCAACTTCTCTTTCATAAAAACCTCTTTTCCTATCCACAGATTGACACAGATTATCACAGATTAAAATACTCTGCGTCTCTGCGCCTCTGCGCCTCTGCGTTAAAAACTCTGCGCCTCTGCGCCTCTGCGCCTCTGCGTTAAAAACTCTGCGCCTTTTCACGGGCCTCCAGATCGACTGCCTCAATTTGCGAGACATTGTCCTGCGGCACAGCAGGCATTGCCTCCATTGTCCGTTCAACTATGCGCCATATATCCGTGAAGCGTATTTCGCCGCGCATGAAGCGATTGACAGCAACATCGTTTGCTGCGTTCAATACGGTAGGCATTGTACCGCCCTTGCGCAACGCCTCCCTCGCAAAAGCAACAGAGGGGAAGCGTTCAGCATCAATAGGCGAAAAATCCAATGCCAAGCATTGCTTGAAATCCAGGCGTTCAGCTGTACCTGGCAATCGCATTGGATAGCTCAATCCATAGCGGAT
>JAFSTJ010000048.1 GCA_017450525.1 Victivallales bacterium
TCAGATTTTGCTCCTACTAATTTCCTACATAAATATCAATTGCGTTATGGGATATCTGTGATACATCTTTGTCTCTCCCCTTGCAAACCTGGATTCCAAGGGCTATGTTAGAGGCGGAAGGTGGGTAGGGGAAGTATCCCAAACAATGTATGCATGAGCGAAGAAAGCAGGCAACAGTTGGACTGGTGCTGCGAAAAATATCATTCGGCGGGCACTACCAACAGAGGGTAAGTGGTTTCCTTGACATCGGCTATCATGCTTGATAATTCCACCTTGGGCACATTGGATTGCAACGTGTCTGGCAATGCAGAGGCGCAGTCCACAGTCCACAGTCCACTTAGAAATCCACTGACCAGAAAAGGTCGCATCCATTTCCTGTCAGTTCTATTGTCTTAATTTTGCCTGTTGCGTTTGCAATGATGAGTTTGCCTTTGTCTCCTGCTGGTCGCTTTAAGTAGCCAGAGATGTTTTTTTCGTTGCTTTGGACTTGAGAAAGTTCCACGGCTCCGCATGTGATGTGGAATGTAGTTCCGATTATACGCAGGTTGTTTGACACTGGTGTGAATGCGAAAGCCCGTGCAGCGGCTCTTGGAATTCTGGCCTCAAATGACTTTTTGACGCGTCCCTCGTAGCGCTGTTCAAAGAAATTCCAGACATCGTATTCTCTGTTGTCTGGCAAATCCACTTTCATGATACGTTCATCTTCAAAGTTGAAGAAGGAATAGATAGTTTTTTCAGGCGTGTCAAGTCTAAGTATTTCAGGCGTGTCTTTGGTGAATATATCTACAGGCACTGCCACTTTTCCGTATGGAGGAAGGACGCGCCTTACCAGGTCAAGAACTTCCTCGGATGCCTCCTGGAATTTGTCTCCAAGGAATATCTGTCCTCCTGAAAGTCCCACGAAGAGCACTCTCATCCTGGCTTCCTCCAGGTCGGCAGGAGGTGCGATGTTGATGGCATCGGCAGTGAGCATTATCAGTTTGTTCTGCACGAAATAGCGGCTCATGGTGGAGGTGAATTGCTCCTTGAAGAATGCTAGCATTTCTGGTTTTTCGCGTATGCCCGTGTTGCCGATGTCGCAGGCGCTCATGCTTGTTGAGCAAAGCCCGATGGAGTGCATTGTCAAGTTTGAGCAGGCATAGAAGAAGTCAGTGTCGTCCATTTCAGCGAGCAGCATTTTCAAGGCAGTTCTGTATGCCTGTGCACCCTTCATTGTGGATTTGTCGTATGGCTGGAAAACATTGTCAACTCGTCCAATTCTATTGATGAAATCTATCTTGAAGTATTCTATTCCAAGGGATTTGAAATAGCGCATTGTTTTTGAGACATATTCTTTAACTGCAGGGTGAGTTGGGTCCAGATGCTGTATCGGGCAATGTGGTTCCCAGAACCATTTGTAACTTTCAGGCATGGCGCCTTCTGGCACAGTTCCTTCCTCCACGTCATACATGCTGCACCAGATGCCAGGGACAAAGCCCCTCTCACGCATATCGTCGGCGAACTTCTCAAGTCCCTGTGGGAAGCGCTCATTTGGTTTGTTCCAGCGTCCAGGCACATTCTGGTCGCTATATCCCAGGTCTATTTGCATGTATTTGAACCCGAATCCAGGATATGTGCGGTTGATGAAGTCAGCAATGCGGTTGATTTCCTCCGCATCAATTGTCAGCCTGTATCCGTACCAGGAAAGCCATCCAACTGGTGGTGTGCGGTGCCTTGGCTGTATGTTGCTGCGCCTTGCGGACATGTCTGCCCATTCTTCTAGTCCATTCTGTGCTGACTGGAAACGTGCGATTGCAGTTTCCTCTGATTCGATGCGTTCGCCAGGCATAAGTTCATATCCCGCAAAATTGCAGGATAACGCCAGGCCTTTGAGTGCGCCAGTTTCTGGATTGCACAGAATGTAGATGCAGCAGTTGCAGCGCTTCATGGGCGCGGTAAAGGCATAGACCATTCCATAGTCGCGATGCTGGATGGCAGTCATTCCGCCAAAGGAGTAGTTTGCGCCAGGCGCTCCCTGCTCGAGATTTTCCACGCCAATAGTCTCCCTTGCCCATTGTATGTCCTCTTCAGGCAGGAACAATGGTTTCCAGTATTCGAACTGATATCGGCTTGACCTTATGAAGTCCGTGACTTTTATGCAGCAGCATGGCCAGCCTCCTCCTGAATCCAGATATACCCTGTCATCAGCGGAAAAATCTGGCAATTCACTCTCCTCAAATAGATGGCAGGCGCCGAGCCTTATGGGTTTTGTCCCCTTGTTTACGAGGGCAAGTTTACGAAGAGTAAAGTCTCCATCCTTGTCATCAAGCCACTTTGCCTCCAGGTTGCTTTTGCCTATCATGCCACCCTGCTGCGGTATCTCATTCCATTTGCCGTCAAAGTAGATTCTTGCGCTCATGATTATTCCTTTGTTGGTCTTATATATTCAATGTTTTGTTTTGGTAATATAGGTACATTTCCACGAGAACCAAACTTGATAAGCAATAAAGTTGTTCTGCGCGGACATGATGGCCGTGCGGGTAAACAATGGGAGCGCTTATGGATGCGTGGGATAGTGGGGTGCATTTTTGCACAATGACTTTTCACTTTTCTGTTTGACAGTAGGTTAATCCGCAATATGTTACGCTACTTGAGACAGGCATTGTGCCTGCAAGAAAACAAAACTATAACACAGAGACACGAAAGAAATGAAAGTATTGCCTTTTAACGCCTATATTCCGAATGGAGACGAGGCGGCAAAGATTGCCACATTGCCATACGATGTGATGAACAGGAAGGAGGCCGCGGCCATGGCTGCTGGCAATCCAATCAGTTTCCTGCATGTGACACGTTCGGAAATCGACCTTGATGTAGAGGATGTTTATTCGCCTCAGGTCTATGAAAAAGCGAAGGAAAACTGGAAAAAGTTGGCGGCTGAACATCTAAACAAGGATGCGGAACCCCATTTCTACGTGTATTCGCTGGTGATGAATGGCCGCAGGCAGACTGGCATCGTGGCGACGCCACTTGTTCAGGACTACAATGAAAACCGCATTCTCAAGCATGAGAAGACACGCCGTGAAAAGGAAGACGATCGCACCAGGCACATTTCCACACTCCGTGCGCAGACGGGCCCTGTATTCCTTACATACAAGGACAATGCCGCTATAGATGCAATCGTGGCGGAGACTATGAAGCAGAAGCCCCTCTTCGACTTTGTGGCAGAGGATGGCATCTCCCATACTGGATGGCGCATTGAAAATACTTCTGCAATGCAAAATGCATTCGGAAATGTGGATAAACTGTATATTGCGGACGGGCACCACAGGGCGGCCTCCGCATCTCGTACATTCGCGGCGGACAATTCAGGTGAGGCAGACCGTTTCCTGGCGGTGATATTCCCTGCATCGCAGTTGCGCATTCTGGCGTACAACCGCGTGGTTTTCACACTTAACGGCAGGGATGAGGCAGGTTTCCTGGTGGAACTGGGCAAGGTGGCGCCGTTGTCGCCTGTCAGCAATCCAGTGCCAGCCAAGCCAGGTGACGTGTGCGTGTATTGCGGCGGCAAATGGTATGGCATGACCTTGCCTGATGTGGATACAGACGCCATTGGCAAGTTGGATGTAAGCCGCCTCCAGAGCCTGGTATTGCAGCCATTGCTGGGCATAGACGACCCACGTACCAGCAAGCAGATTGACTTCGTCGGCGGCATACGCGGCACTGCGGAATTGGAGAAGCGCGTCAATTCAGGTGAGGCGAAGGTGGCGTTCTCCATGTATCCCACCACGCTGGATCAATTGATGACGATTGCGGACGAAGGAGGCATCATGCCGCCAAAATCCACCTGGTTTGAGCCGAAGTTGAGGGACGGCCTCTTCGTGCACGAGATTTAATTGGCAACACAAACAACAAAGACAAAAAATGCGCATTGATAGCAAAGGTTTGATTTATCTGGAAGACGTGCCAGTGGAGACGATAGCCCGCGAATATGGCACGCCTACATACGTTTACGAGGAGAACCGCATTCGCGCGAACTTCCGCCGCGCGTTGTCCGCATTCAGGAAATACTATCCTGATTTCCGCTTTTTCTACGCCATAAAGGCCAACAACAACTTGGCTGTGGCGAATATTTTGCGCCAGGAAGGTGCAGGCATAGACGCGGCCTCCATCAATGAGATATTGCTGGCTAAGAAACTGGGACTTGGCGGCGAGGATGTGATGTTCTCGGGCAATTTCCTGTCCGATGACGATATCAAACAGGGGCTTGAATCTGGCGTCATCTTCAATCTGGATGACATTTCAATCCTGCCCCGCGTGCTCAAGTATGGCAAGCCGAAATTCCTGTCTTTCCGCCTGAATCCAGGCTATGGGCAGTGCGAGGTGGGCGACTTCGTCTGCAATGGCGGGCCCAATGCCAAATTCGGCGTGCATCCGGATCAGATCATGGACGCATACCGCCTGGCAAAAGAGGCGGGTATCACCCGCTTTGGGGCACACATGATGCCAGGTTCCTGCATACGCGACCCCGAATACTTCCGCTTCATCACGGGGCTGCTGATGGACAACATCGGCAAGGTGGGCCGCGAACTGGGCATCAACTTCGAGTTCATCGACCTGGGCGGTGGTCTGGGCATTCCGTACAAGCATGAGGACAAGGTACTGGACATCGACGAGGCGGCCAAGCAGGTGTCGGACATCTTTACCAGGAAGATTGCTGAATACGGCCTTAATTCGCCTCGCCTTATGATGGAGCCAGCTCGCTATTTTGTGGGTGATGCAGGCTACATTGTGGGTACGGTGCATTCCATCAAGAACAGCTACAGCAAGATCATCGGGACGGATGTTAGCATGAACACACTGGCGCGTCCCGCCATGTACGGCGCATACCACCACATCTATGTCAATGGCAGAGAGAAGGAGGAGCGCGCGGCAGTGGGGCTTTGCGGGCAGGTCTGCGAGAACACGGACTTCTGGGTGCGTGAACGTATGTTGCCTAAGGACATCAGCCTGGGTGACCTGATCGTGGTGGAGAATGCAGGCGCATACGGCTATGCCATGAGTTACCAGTACAATGGCAGGCTGCGCCCCGCGGAAGTGCTGGTCAATGGCGACAAGCACTACCTGATCCGCACCAGGGAGAACATAGAGGATCTGGTCCGCAATGTCAGTGTGCCAGATTATCTGACAAAATAATGTGGACAGTGGACAGTGGACAGTTTGGTGTCTGCGGCGAAAGCCGCAGATAAAGATGTGCATGTTGAACGCGGGCTAAAACGCCCGCGCACAGAACTGGCCACTGACCACTATTCACTGACCACTATAATCCAAGGAGGTATAACGAATATATGCAAGAAGTTTCCATAGACAAAGTCTTGGAGCTGTTTGCGCCCAGAATTAGGGATTTGCTTTCGCTGATTCTTTCAATTGAGAATGATGAGCCAGAGCAGTTCCATACGACGCGGCCCATGCTGAATTACCTAAAGGCCAAGTCCGAGCAGGCGGAGGAATTGCTGGACGCATACGGTGCACGTACCAATGCGCAGTGGTTCCCCCTGCGTGAGAGTGTGGCCACGTTGAAGAATTTCAGTACTGCCTGCTATGAACTTTTGCATATATTGTATTCCTGCCAGTATTACAATCTGGGCAATGAGTTGGAAGGCTTTGTTAATGACACATCCCTCTACACCAACCTTTTAGCCAACATGATACGCAAGGCCATGTGCACGCTGCTCAACCAGGCGCGTGCACTGGGATTGGCAAGCAACCTTGAAAAGAAGGTATTTGATTTTTCCGAGGTGGTGCCTAATGTGCGCTTGCCCAGAAACCGCAAGCATGAGGGACCTGACAGCGTGAAGAACCGCATCAACGCCCTGGCAACCAATGTGCTCAACACCACAGAGGATGTGAACAACTTCAAGAAACTGGCCAAGGTGGCACCTTCAAGATGGGACAGCCTGGACTTCGATTTCCTGAATGAGACCAGGATACGCAGCTTGGAAGTGGATATGCACGTGTTGCAGTCCCTGTATGACACGTATGTGTCTGATAGCGAGACCGAGAACAGCGACCCTGATTTGCTCAAGTTGCGTGGGCGCATAACAGGAGCCCTGCATCTGCTTCGCATTCTCACCATCTACGTCCACTACTACGAGCGTCATATATGCCATCCAGGATGTTCCGATGAGAAGGATTACGTCGATATAACACCGTTCCGCAACGCCATCATCAAATATCTGGCGCATTATATTGCGCTGTTCCTTGGCGAAGGGCGCAAACTTTGCTCTGCTCTGCTGCGCAAGTATTGCGTGATGAAGACAGTCACGGTCAAGGTGCCACCTTACATTGGCTTCCACATGAGGCCTTCCACATTGGTGGCGGCGATTGTGATGCATTATGGGTGCGACGTTACGCTGCGCCTTGGTTCTTCCGAATACGATGCATCCAATGCCTTCAATCTGATGCAGGCCAATGGATTCATCGACCAGAAGAAGCGTGCTTTCCTTTTGCAGAATCTTGGCAAGAGGGATTTTTCCTCCATCGATGAGCAGATTGCCTCAGGCAAACTGGACAGGCGCCTGGCAATACGCAACATTCTCTACAAACTGGCATCCGAGGGCATTGTCAAACTGTACAAGGTGCCTGTGGAGATTGAGGATGTGCCTCTGGATGACATGGCCTCCCTCTGCCAGAACGTGTACAATGCAGTTGAATACCTGATGAAGAACGACAGGCGCATGGGCATTTCCTTTGATGCCTCCATTACATTCACTGGCCCTGAACAGGCTGTGGATGACATTGCAGTGCTGGCTGAAGCCGACTATGGCGAAAGCGAGCAGGGTGTGGACTTGCCTTTGCCGCATAGGCTGGATTACCTTAACTTCAAGCGCAGGATTGCAAAATAGCCATGAACACGATAGTCGTCGCCACAGGAAACAAGCACAAGGTGCAGGAAATTGGTGAGATTCTGGGTGCCAGAGGCTACCATGTAATCGGCGCACAGGAAATGGGCGGTATGCCAGACGTGGTGGAGGATGGCTTGACCTTTCAGGACAATGCAACCAAGAAGGCGCTGGAGACGGCGCGTGCATTGAATTGCACGGTGCTCGCGGATGATTCAGGGCTGGAGGTGCTTGCATTGAACGGCGAGCCTGGCGTGTTCTCCGCCCGTTATGCTGGTGAAGGCGGCAATGACGGCAGGAATGTGAGGAAATTGCTGGATAAGATGAAGGGCATAACTGACAGGCGCGCCCGCTTCGTGTGCGTGATGGTGGTGGCTTCGCCAGAAGGCGTCATCGCCACGTCTCGTGGCGAGGTCAATGGCAAAATTGCCCAGGCACCTGCAGGGGATGGGGGCTTCGGCTATGACCCTGTATTCATTCCTGATGGCTATGACAAGACTTTCGGCCAACTGCCGCAAGAGGTTAAGAACAGCCTTTCCCACAGGGCGAATGCTCTGAAGGCACTTGAACTATAGACATGCCTGCGATTATCTCCACATTTGAAATGCGTTGCGCTGAGGCGGCGGCGATTGAGGCTGGCGTTCCGCAA
>JAFSTJ010000598.1 GCA_017450525.1 Victivallales bacterium
ATGTCCATGCTGCTTTGCCTTTGGACGGGCAGGTATTCCAGCCATTTCACGGGAATAGTGTGGAACTTGCCGTCGCCGCCGAATTTTTCTATGTAGTCTGTGCGTTTCTCTGTTCTGAATCCGTATGCACAGACTTGTGCGTGTCCTGTGTTATTGCTTCTGCTGATGCCGTTTATCTTAAGGATGTTGCGTGTCACTGAGGACGGATGCTTGAAACGGGCTTCTCCGACAAAATTGGCTGTGGCCTCGTATTCCCAGGCATTGGCCGTCTTGAACGCCAGTTCAGGATATGGCTGGAACTTGCTTTCAGGCAAGGTTTGGATGTATGTGGGAATCGCGAGAATCGGTGCGATTGCGAAATAGAGGGACTTGAAATACTGGTTGTTCCATTCAAGAAAATGGGCTCTTGCGGCTTCCAGATCGAAGTTGTGGAATTCGCCTGGATTTGTGTCAAGACGTGTCTCATTCAGATGGGCTGCTTGTATCATATTGATTTTATTGTCCTTCTTGAATGAGAAATCATCGCCGAAGCCTTCCTTGGTGTCCTTCAGTAGCTGTATCATCTGGCGCTGGGCCAACGGAGTGAACAGCACTCTGAATTCCACCTCGTTGTTTCTGTCCATGGTATTGAACAAGGTCTCGAATTCCTTGTTTGCCATCATGGTGTAGTTGGATTCATCCGTCAGGTTTCTGGAAAATTTTTCCAGTTTCTTGCGTTCGCTGCGCATTTTGAGTGAGCCCCAAAATCCTGATTCCTGGGCAAGGCCTGAGCATTCCCTAGTGAAGGAAAGATTCGGTGCAGCCTCGTTTCCATAGACCAAAATGGAATGGTTGACGTATTCAGGTTTTGGCTTGGTCACGCTGGCGGTCAGTGTTTCTGAGTGATGCACCGTTTGGAGTTTTCCATTCGAATCCCTTTCTCTTGTAGTCCAGTGGATTGTTATCGAGCCATAGTAGGTTTCGTTTCCCCAGTACTGTGAAAGCAGGTTGCAGAATGCGAATGGATTTCCTGCAAGATCGCCGCTTTGCGTGAAAAGCACGGATGTTTCATTGTCGAATTTTCCATCCCATCCATATTCGTTGGCGAATTGGAGCATTCTAGCCTGGCTGGAGAAGTGGTCGAATTTGAAGTCAGGCACTGTTTTTTCAAACAAGCGCACGGGAATGTCCCAAGTATATAGCCTGTTAAGTGCATCAAGCTGCCTTTGCGCCTCGGCCCGCTTCTCGTTCGCCGCATTGCGTTTTTCATCCCTGATTTGGCGTTGGCGCCTCATGGCGGGGACAAGCCAGAACAGGAGGCCCCCGCTGAGCAGGGCGATTGCCCCGCAAATGCACTGGCTCTGGATTAGGTTCTCCATGAACCAGTCAAATGGCAAAGTTTCTTCCACAATGGACCATATCAGCAGTCCAGCTGATATGCACAGTGCTATAACTGACAGCACTATGAGAAACATAAGCCAGGAATGCTTGGAATCAGCCTTGTCAGCCTCGTCGCACAGGCGATAGTAGGCTGCCACCAGTCTTTTGTTCTCTTCTGCATCAACACCGGAACGCTGTACAAGCGCATCAAAGAACTCACTGGCATTCCTGCTAAAGCTCTCCTTGAACTCGCCCGAGTAGCGTTCAAGTGGATTGTATTCTTCAGCGCTCAAAAGAAGGTCCCTCGTGCCTGTGCCTTGACATCAGCGGAAACAGAGAATGGAATCCTGGTGGTGTATCCTGCGCGGGCGGCGACAATCTGCTTTGTAGGCCAGTCGAACACGTCCATGTTCCATTGTGCCACGGTGTCGTTGTAAAGTGCCCTGGCTGCGGTGATTTCCTTCTGCAGGTATGCGTTCTGCTGCATTGCGTTGGCTATAGCCTGGTGCGCCTTGAGTTCTGGGTATGCCTCAACCTGCGGGAACATGCGCCCGAATGCCGTATTGATTTCGGCTCCGAGCCTGTTGCGTTCCTCGTCATTGAGGGTATGGCCTCCGCGGAATGCCGCCACGCTCTTCATGACGTCCTTGTCCAGGTCTATCGCCTTGGCGACCAGTGGTGCCACGTTTTGTAGAATCTGCACGCGTTGTTCCAGATAGTTGTCAATCTGTGATGCATCCGCTTGAAGTTTCTGTTGAAGCTGCCTGAAATAGTTTCTGGCATTTGTTTTCATAAGCTGGAAGATAAGGCCAGGTATGATGCCGCATACCCAGAGCATGACCTCGAAAATCACCGAGCCTGCGCCTATGGTTACGGGCAGCTGCTTCTGAATCACATTCACGTCGTTGCCAGCAGCATTGACTGGCCCAGTCAATTCGTCTAATTCATTCGCCATTGCAAACCTCCATTGGTTATTTGTGAAATAGTATGCATATTTTATCATTTTTGACTTTATTCGCAAGTCATTATTGGCTTTTTTTTC
>JAFSTJ010000049.1 GCA_017450525.1 Victivallales bacterium
GTGAATGGATGCACTGTTGAGCCAGTGCCATTTGTGAAGGATGCATTGGTGATGGCTCCTTATTTTACCAGGGCCGAACTTCATTCCAGGATTGAGCGGCGCCTGGATGCGCGTCTTGGGTCTGGCTTGTTGGAAGAGGCGAGGCACCTTAATGAGCAGGGTTTGAGCCTGGAGCGCATGGAATGGCTGGGGTTGGAGTACCGCTTTGCCGCCAGATATCTTGCTGGAAAATTGACCTTGTATGAAATGCGTGAGCAACTTCTTGCGCACATACGGCAGTTCTGCAAGAGACAGGATGGATGGTTCCGTAAACTGGAGCGGGACGGGCATGACATATACTGGCTGCCGAGTGGCGATTTGGCAATGGCCGAGGAACTGGTGCAAAAATGGCTTTCTGGCGAACCCTTGCCACCTCCTGCAATGCGGCTGGACAGCATAAGGTACTAGATGAATTATGCAATTTAAGATAAAAATATTGCTGTTATTGATGACGCTTTCCTTGTTCCTGTTGGGGCAGGGTTTCATTGAGCCTGCTCCATGCAGCAAAGTCTATATTGCTAAGGTGATTGTTCTGCTTGACGATGCTGGGCAGCGACGCAATCTGCCTTTGTCTATCAACAGCCTGGTATGGCATCCTGACGGCAAGACCTTGCTGGTGGATTTCAAGAGCGTCAATGGGTATTATTGTGTTGCGCAGTTGTTTCCCATGGGGGGCGGTGGCTCGCGGCTCAAGTATATTACGGAGGAGCGTGTGCGTGGTGACAGCCGTTTTCACAATGGTAATCCGCGCTGGCTTCCAAATGGCGAGGGCTTCTTGTTTTCGGGGCAGGACTATGACTTGAATGAGCAGGCCAGCTCCGAGCCAGGGTATGGCTTCGGATGCAACATCTACTTTGGAGACAAGGCAGGCAAGTCATTTGTAAATCTTACTGACATGAGACTGGCAAAAAGGGAGCTTGCTGGCTGTGCCATGCCCGTTGCCGCAGCAGAGGAAAATATGCTGTTCTGGACCGAGTGCCGTCAAGGGCGGCAGCCCTCTTCTCCTTGGGGACAGCGCACTATCAAGCAGGCTAGTTTCAAAATGGAGAATGGCAGCCCAAAGCTAGAGAATATTCGGGACATCACTCCTGACGCATTGCGCAAGGCTTTCATTGAAACATCGGATTGTAAGTTAGGGCAGCTTCTGTACTCTGCCAGCGCCGATGAAAGCCAATGGTATGGAATGGATGTATTTGTTCAGGATGTTTCAGGCAAAGGCAAAAACGAACCCAGAAATCTTACCAACGATGCCACGGCATTGGACCGATTCCCCGTCTTTTCACCCAATGCAAAGAAGCTGGCATGGTCTTCCACCAGGGGATTCGACACTTCTTATATTGGCGTTGACAGTTCACGTTGGCAAAGTGAACTGCGTTCCGAATTGTGGATTATGGAGGCAGATGGAAGGGACAGGCAGCGCATTACGTATTTCAACCAGAAGGGGCATGAGCATTATATGTCGCCCAATGGTGCATATGTCTATATGGTGGCCTGGCATCCAAAATATGACAATGTAATAGCCCTGGTCTTGCGCAAGCCAGAGCAGGACTATGTCTCAACATCGGTGTTGTTGCTTGAACTTGGTATTAGGAAATAAAACAATGGAAGTGAACGTTGAAAAATCAAGTTGGAGTTCTGGTATATCCAAGGTCAGTTTTCTATTGCTGACAGTGTTTCTGCTGGCCTCAGTGATTTATCTTCTGCGCAATGTGCTTCATGCCATAGTACTTGCCGCGTTTCTGGCGGTGATATTGAGTCCAATCTACAGGCGTTTTCTTGGATGGATCCGTCGCATGACCCTGGTTTTGGCCTTGCGTGGGCGCAAGAAGCGTGGTGTGCCGCCCAGCGCCGCGCGTAGATACGAGAGCCGTTCACGCTGGATTGCTTCCTTGCTGATGGTGCTTCTGGTCTTTTGCTTCATTACGGTCCCAGTGACTTATCTTGTCATAAGCGTTGCAAGCCAGGGAAGGCATACCATTCCTTCCGCAGAGAAATGGGTAAGGGAGGACTTCCCGCAGAAAATGGAGACACTCCGTATCAAATACGGCAAGAACCGCTATGTGGTCAAGATAA
>JAFSTJ010000050.1 GCA_017450525.1 Victivallales bacterium
GAAGTACTCGTCGATAATAGTGTTGTAATCGACTGATTTGTCGTAGATTAGGCGGCTCATGATGTATGCCTCAAGCTCGTTGGACTTGATGGAGATCTCTGCAAACGCGCCGCGGATGCCGTCGTTCAGGAACTCCGTGACATACTCCCCCGCGTGGCGTGGATATAGCGTGGGGAATGGCTTGTAGTTCTGCCTTGTTGCCATCATCTCTGGATTGAGGAAATAGAGCCATGAGGTCAGCATGCGCCTTTTCCCCTCGTGCTCGACCCAGTCCTTGTAGTCGCCATGCTGTCGCTTGTAAACCAGAGGATGCCACCAGGCGTGCATCGCCATGCATATCTGGATTGAGACGTCTGGCGCGATTTCAAGGTTGACTGGACGCTTCCTGGCGACTCCGTATGCGAGCGTGGCCCACTTGATGTCAGGGTTGACTTTGCGCGATTCTGCCACAAGCCTGTTTATCCAGTTGAAATGGTAAGCAAGCCTGTCGTTCTCCATGAGCTTCTTGCATCCGGGGCATTCGCAGACGGCTTGGTTGTCGTCAGGCTGGATTGGATAGTAGAAGTCGGCCTTTGGAAGCCTCTTGATGTCGCCGAATCTAGCCCCGCGCACTTCCTCTCCATTATAGACTTTATTGGCCTCTTCCGCGAAGTATTTGATGGGGCCTTCGGCGGAGTAGCAGAGCTGCGACGGCACGTATTGGCCTTTGTATGTGTTCTTTGTGAGGCGCGAGGAGACGCGGTCCTTCTCCCGCTGCGCGAACCACTCCGGATGCGACTCGATGAACAGGTCCTGGAATTTCTTGCTTGTCGATGGCTTCCAATACCTATAATATATGGAATAAATGTTATGGTTGACGTAGCCATAGCAATAGACGTTGCGCCAGCGGTGAAGGAGAAGCGTGTGGTCGCGCTTGGAGACCTGCTTCATGCCCTCTCCCTCGAAATGCGGGGCGCGGAACGCGTCCATCTCGGGCTTGCGGCGAAGCTCGAATGGCGTGACCGATATGCTGTCCGACGGCTTGAAGGCGATGCCTTGGTCCCCGAAGGTGTAGAACCTTAGTCCGCACGCCTTCTCAAGGAAGTCATAGACGGCGAAGAGCGTCGCGCGGTAGTAGTATTGCATTGGCGGGAAGGTCTCCTCTTTGTCATATTCAACCTTGCCGTAGTCGGGATTGTCGTTGCCGACGAGAAGTATCTTCCCGTCCTTGACGGAGATGAGGTACTCCTCGCCGATGAAGTCATACTTGTCGCCGTCGAGTCCTATGTGGATTTCAGTGAGGCCTGCCGCGCCGCTTGGCGAGGCGACGATGGGAAGCGTGGCCCCTGACATGAGTCTGATGCAGTGCTGCATCTCCAAGGCCGCGAATTGAGCCGTCCTGGTCGGCTTCTCCCCGATGACGAGTTCGGCTTTTGGCACCCCCTTCTCGACAAGCCAATAATCTGCGCAAAGGACGACAATCGGAAGAATCAGAACGGAGGCTATGAGTTTCTTGAGCATGTTTCTTGGATGGATTGGGTTTTATGGTTTGTGTTTCAAGACAACGCGATAAACGTGTCTATACTCTAGCCGCCGTCAGTTTCTTTTCAAACTGGATACCCCAAAATCAAGCTTGAAAGTCATTAGCCATTGAAAATCAACATGGATTTTGGGTAATCCCTCGCCAAATGATATTCGACCGCCATTGAGCAATTGGTGGCGTTACCACCTATGCAGACCTTCGGCTCCGACAGACAAGCGGCGAAGCCGCGAAGGATTTATAGGCGGGGGCAAGCGAAGTGCCGTAGGCACGATCCGCCTTCGTCCTTCAGACTACGGCGGACAGGTCTTCGCCCCCGTGTCGAGCGACACTAATGTTCTTTGCGCCTTACCGTGGAGCGAAGCGAAACGGCAAGGCGCTTTAATGGCCATCAATCGCTGAGTAGGGGGTAGCAAGGCCGTCTCGGCCTTGCCAACACAATTCACGAAACATGTTGTGTTTCATAGGAGTAGGTGGTAGCAAGGCCGTCTCGGCCTTGCCAACACAATGCAGGAAACACAGTGTGTTTCATAGGAGGCAATACGGTTTTTTGTAGGATTTCAAACCGTGCAGAAAACAGGAATGATACGGCAATAGAAACAGGACGCGATTATTCTCCTTGCAGAGCGTTCTTCAAAATTGAGGCTGATAAATCAAGTCCATGAAGATAGGCCTTGAAGAACCATTTTGTCGCCTCTCGCTTATCAAGGACTTGATTGGCATAATGGCATGCAAGATTGAACATTCCTCCGCTATTGCCCAAATCTGCCGCTTTGCGCCATAATCTAGCCGCTTCGTCAAAGTCCTGCTTTGTTCCCACACCATGAACAACGTAGTTGCCCAAGGTGTTCAGGGCTGGCGGATAATCCTGTTCGGCAGACTTCTTAAACCATTTGAATGCCTCTTCCTGATTCTCTGGAACGCCTGCACCGTATTTGTAGCCTCTTCCCAACTGCCATTGGGCTTCCGCATTACCATGGTTTGCCGCCGAGGCAAACAGTCGCATCGCCTCTTCCACATCGCTCGGAATCACTGTGCCTTCCAACAGAAGACCGCCCAATTCTGTTTGGGCAGTCAAATCATTGGCATCTGCACGTTGACGCAAATCATGCAGATATTCCTCAATATTCGCCCTTTCCACATAACCCAAAAGACGTTCAATGACCTCGTCATCTAATGCCGAGGCATCTTTTTGACTCTTCGAATTGTTTACTTGTTTTCCGCCTAAACTGTCTTGATTAAGCGTGACCATTAAAACAGCAGCCGCCATTTCATTCCCATAGCGGCAAGCTTTGAAGAACCATTTTGTTGCCTCTTGCTTGTCACCGATATGCTCGGCGTAATGGAACGCAAGGCTTGACATTGCGTCGCAATATCCCAGTTCAGCCGCCTTTAGCCATAATGCAGCCGCTTCGTCATAGTCTTGTTGAACAACTGTCCCTGTGGCATAGTAGTCGCCCAATGCCTTCAAAGCAAGAGCATTGTTTTGGTCAGAAGCCTTCTTTAGCCATTTGAAAGCCTCATTTTGGTCTTTGGGAACTCCATCCCCATTTACATAGGCCATTCCAAAAAGACATTGGCCAACATCATCCCCTTGTTCTGCGGCCTGCCTGAACAGTTGTGTGGATTTATCTATGTCACGGGGAATGATATGCCCCCATAGGAGATGCTTGCCCAATTCCGTTTGCGCCGGCGCCTCGCCACTGGCTGCCCGCTGACGCAAATCTTTCATGTACTCCTCCACATTTGCTTTGTCAATGTAGCCAGCAAATTGCTTTGCTTCATCATTTGTGCAATCCGCTTCTTCAGCATCATCGTCGCAGTACTCCTGATTGTTCATATTGTCAATTGGATCCTCTGACGCATCATCAACATTCTCATCGACATTATTGTCAAGATTGCCTGTCTTCTTTCTTGGCACTGCCTCTCCGCCAAGAATGCTCCCCAAAATGCCGTTGCATGCATGTATCAAGTTGTGTATTATACCCATTACTAATCAAACCTCCCAAATAGATTTGTATTGTTCATTTCCATGGTATTCCCATCCACTTTTGGAGAAACGCTCTGTCCCACGAGTGGATAGGTTTTAGACTAGAACCCCCTAGAATCCCTAGAATCTCTAGAATCTCTAGTGCTTTTATTCTTTCTACTCTCCAGCCGCTTGATTCTTACACTGGCGTATTTCAAATTAGAGCGGCTGATTCAAAACAGGCGGATGGACAATTGCGGAACTCTGTTTGAATTGTCACCTCTTGCCAATATGTGTCCATATCGCTATGAGCTCTTTGATTATTCTGGAGCCAAACTTATAACCTCCTGAACTGTAAACATCTCCTGCAGTCACGGCACGCCACAGTTCCTCTTTCTTCACTTCCTCGAACTCTTTCTCTTCTCCAGCATGCGGATGCCACATGTGGTATTTGATGGCATGCTCTTCGGACGGCTTCAACTCGAAATTCCACCGTTTCAGTATTTCCACGGATTGATGCCCCTGTCCCCATTCAACATCTCCCAAATCATGTAGCAGGGCGACGATTGCTATGCTGTCGCGTGGAGTGTTCTTGCAGAGTTTGCAGGCGGCTTTATAGACCTCAAGAGAATGCTCCGCAAGTCCGCCTGCATAGTCATGATGATTGTTGCAGCCAATGTCAAAGAAATTTGTACTCTTCAGATTCGCAATAAGTTTTTCTATTTCTCTGCCTTTGACTTCGAGAAGCAATATCCCCAGTATTTTTTCCTTGTTTCTCTCCCGTTCATCCAAAGTAAGATTAGTTTTTTCAGGCTCACTGATACCAATATCGGCACAGGTAGTCCTGAAGTCCTTTATCTTAAACAGTTCTTTCAATTTTCTAACATTCATAGTTACTCCTTGTATAAAAGAAACGAAATGGTAATTGTATTTTTAGTGATTTGTTACTACCTCTGGTCGCATTGGCGTTTCTGTCACTTTTTCATTTTGGTCAAACATAGACTTTGCATATTTCAAAATGTCTTCAGCCACAGCCTTACTAACTTCAGAACTGCACACATGGAACTTTTCCCACGCTTGCTTGAGTTCTTCTGATTTTATTACATCAACTATGCCTTCGAAGACTTCTTTCAACGATTCCTTCAAGGCTATCTTTCTGTCAGCGTTAATACCATGGTTTATGTAATAGCGCGTTAGTGATGCTGTACGAACGCATGTTGCGACAGCTAACAGGGATTGTGTAAGAAATGACAGCATTTTTATATCAACAGCACCATACGAGAATTGGTCAAACACCTCATCAATAGACCCTGCGACAAAAGAATGCATCAAGACCTTGGCATATAATCGCAAAACCATCATTTTGCTTGGCCGCCCACCGTATATTCTCAATATTGAGGTTATGATTCGACATTGCCATATCAACAAGGCTAAGGCATCTCCTGCTGTCTTTGGGGAAAGAATGACTGAAACAGCGGCAAAAACTGCATATTTGCTAGTTAGTTTTTTCGTATCCTCTTCACAATAGCCATAGTATTCTTTTAAGAATTCTCGCTTCTCTGCTCGATTACCTGAATTGAGAAGATAAGTGCAATCTCTTCGTTGATTGTGCTTGTCAAGCGTTGATTCAGGGGATTCTGGTTGTTCTGCTATGCTCTTCAGAACCCTAGACATCTGCTGCTCATCTTTGCTCTCAAGCAAAGCCTCAATATTAATTCCAAATATTTTTCACCTATGATGCTTTAGACATCTTGAATTTTCCAAATCATGCTGTACATTATGCTCAAGACAAATCAATATCATAATTTGAGCATAAAGGAAGCAGGCAATGAGGAACAAGGGCAAAGTAGCGGTTTTCAGCAGCGAGGAAATGGAGAGGGCGTCCGAATACGTTTCGGATCTGGATCTCACGTCAAAGGGTGTCGGGGGGCTTGTAGTCCTTTTGATGAAGGAGCTTGGCCTTCGCGGCGGCAGGATAGCCTCGCTGCTCCGCATATCGGGAAGCAGTGTGGACCGGATCGTCTCAAGGTTCAGGCGCCAGCGGCTTTCAGTTCGCGCGAACCCCGGCGGCGGGCGGAACCACTTTCGCATGACGGTCGAGGAGGAGGCCGAGTTCCTCGCGTCCTTCAGCGAAAGGGCGCAGAGGGGCGAGCTCGTGACCATCGACGCGTTCGCGGAGGCACTTGAGGCAAGATTCAATGGCAATGTCAGGCGGAACTACGTCTATAAGCTGCTGAGAAGAAACGGCTGGCGGAAGGTGTCCCCTGACAAGGCGCACCCGAAGAACGACGCGGCGAAGATGGACGAGTTCAAAAAAAAACACTTCCGGGCGCGATACTGCTGGGTGCCGCCGTCGAGGACATGACGAAAAGGAAACTCAGGCTTTTCCACCAGGACGAGGCGCGCTTCGGAAGGCTTCCTGTCATCGAGAGGGCATGGAGTCCAAGCGGCGTCCGTCCGATGGTGAAAGGCGCCGTCGTGAGGGAATACAGATACACATATGGCGCGGTGGACGTCCTGAACGGCGACATCTTCTGCCTCTCATACGACATGATGAACACGGGCAACATGGAGGATTTCCTTGCGAGGCTCCAGGCGGAATTCAAGGACGACTACATCGTGCTCGTCGCCGACGGAGCCAGCTCGCACACCACGGAAAAGCTGAATCTGCCGGAGCACATGTACATGCAGGTCCTGCCGCCGTATTGCCCTGAGCTCAACCCCGTGGAGCAACTGTGGAGATACCTGAGAAGCCATGCGTGCGGGAACCGATACTACGGCACTCTTCAGGATGTCACGGATTCCGTGTCCCTTGAAATCAGAAAACTTGCAGGGGACAGGGAAAAGGTGAGGCAAATGTTCTACTGGCACACAATCGCGGAGGCCGTCGAGGCGGCAAGGAAGATGCTGGCGGAGGCTTCTAAAGCATCATAAGTGATGGACAATTGGAATAACTAACTACTGGTCTTTCGTTGTTTTCTTACACCATGGGGCATAAAAAAGGCGCGTCCTGTGTTCGAGGTCTGATAGGCACTTGCAAGCCTTGCCACCGCCGAACAACAGGACGCGCCAAATTGGGGACACACTGCGTCCGATTTGGGCACAGCAGTCCTTGGGCGATCCATCGTTGAACACTTGGTGGCGAGAAAATTGCAAGTTTTGTCAGACCAGAGTTCAGTTGGATTTATGTTGAAGCATTTATCGTCAAAAGCCATTGGAAACAATGGCATTTGGCGACAATTGCATTAAGTTAAATGGTAAATGGGATTTTGCAATATGACAGTCCGCATTTTGTTCAAAATGGGGAGGCTATGCCAGACGGCAATTGCTATTGAAAGGGCGGCTTGTGTGTCAGCTTGTATATGAATAAGTATATTTTTATGAGAATGTATAAGTTAATGGTTTGCCAATTTCGGTAAATACTATATATTAGTATAATTCATTTGAGAACAGCATGTGACGATGGACGGTCTGATGAAACTTGCATAATCTCACAGCCACCTTCCAGATAGTTCATGCTGTTCTCTTTTTGTGGCAAGACGCACTGGGGCGAGTCTCATGTCTAACGTCATGGGGCGGGGCTCGTCTCATGTCTCACGTCTC
>JAFSTJ010000599.1 GCA_017450525.1 Victivallales bacterium
CATCTGCGCTTTCGTTGCCGGAAAGTATCTCGAATATGGTACTTTTCCCCGCGCCGTTTGGACCCACCAGGCCTGCTCGTTCACCGCGGTTCACCGTGAAGGTGACGCCTGAGAGCACCTGCTGTGTTCCAAATGCCTTGCTGACTTGTGAAAACTGAATCATTAATCTGCTTCGTGTTTAGTGGTTAGTGGCGGGTATGAAGCGGGATGCGCATAAAAAAGGCTCCAGGCGGCCCCTTGCAGGGGTGTCCTGGAGCCTTTTGCGTTTATTCGGGCTTATTTCATGTATGCGTCTGCAACCTTGCAGAATGCATCGATGTCAGCCTGGATATGCTTTTCCTGATAGGTAGGATGTGTCCAGAAGCTGATGGTACGGTCTGTGAGCCAGTGTGCCATTTCGCAGTTGAACTTGGTGTAATCGATGTTGCGTGAGCGTGGGTCGTTGAAAGGATAGCCAGCAACGCCGAAGCCCTTGCGAGCGGTGTATGCCTCTTCCTTGTACATTTCTGGCCAGAGCACGCTGTATGCGGCTGCGCCTTCTGCCTGGACTGCAGCGATGAATTCCTTGCAGGAGCAGGTCAGCTTGTCTGTGTCAAGCACAAATGGCACCAGCCAGAAGCAGTTCTGGCGGTCCTTGGTGTCCACTGGAGGATACTTCACCAGAGGATGTCCCTTGAGTCCCTTCATGAGCATCTTGCCCAGCTTCTTGCGCTGTGGCAGGTTCCATGAATCGAAGCGTGCCAGTTCGCCCAGTCCGATTGCGCTCTGGATTTCGGTCATGCGGAAGTTGAATCCCACGCGGCGGTGGATGTAGAGCTGCTTGCCTTCCATCTTGAGGAGGTTGAGTTTTGCGCGCACATCGTAGCCGTGGTCGCGGAATGAGCGGCATTCCCATGCCACATCGTCATCGTTTGTGCAGACCATGCCGCCTTCGCCGCCAGTGGTGAAGTGCTTGCTCTGGCAGAAGCTGAAGCAGCCCACGTCACCGATGGTGCCAGCCTTCTTGCCCTTGTAGATGCCGCCGAAGCACTGTGCGCAGTCTTCGATGACGTACAGGTTATGCTTCTTCGCGACTTTCATGATTGGATCCATGTCAGCGACCATGCCGTACAGGTGCACGACCACGATGGCCTTGGTATGCTCAGTGATTGCAGCCTCGATCTTGGTGGGATCCATCAGGTGGTCAGTCCCCACATCTACGAAGACTGGGAGCGCGCCAGCCTGCAATGCGCAGAAGCTGGATGCGATGAAGCTGTAGCTTGTGCAGATGACTTCATCGCCAGGTCCGATGCCAAGGCCGCCCAGTGCGGTGTGCAGTGCGGCAGTGCCGTTGGTGACGCTGATGGCGTTCTTGACGCCCAGCCACTTTGCCCACTCTTCCTCGAACTTCATTCCGATTGGGCCAGTCCAGTAGTTGACTTTGCCTGAGTGCAGGATGTCAAGAACTACCTTGTCCGTATCAGGATTGAATTGAGGCCATGCTGGGAATGGCTTGTCAATGACTTTCTTGCCGCCATTGATTGCGAGTGCGGCTAATGCTGCCTTTTTGGATGCTTTTGGCATTTTGAACTCCTGGATTTTTTGATTTAACTACGATCAAGCGGCATAAAACCGCCTTGTTTGACTAAAGTTACGGGGCAATATAGCGAAAATCCCACCTTTGTCAAGGCGCATACAAGGAAATTACAGCGGTGAATAAATCAAATCATGTATGCAATGTTGAAAAAAACGTTTTTGCGTTGGAAAAGAATAGCTGGCGAATTATATTTCTGCGATTTTATGAAGTCGCCTGGCGTTGGTCTAGGCGTGGGACAATACATTAAACTAGGAAAAACTTGATGAACACACACGAAGTAGAGCAAATGTGCTGCGTGGCTCAGGGCTGCAAACACGGCGCCGCCCCGATACCGCAGGAAGGCAAGTGGACAACTGCAAAGGAAATCAAGGACATTTCTGGCTTCACTCACGGAGTGGGCTGGTGCGCACCACAGCAGGGTGCCTGCAAATTGACCTTGAACGTGAAGAACGGCGTGATCAAAGAGGCTCTGGTGGAAACACTTGGATGCAGCGGAATGACACACTCCGCCGCAATGGCCGCTGAAATCCTGCCAGGAAAGACCATCCTGGAGGCTCTTAACACAGACTTGGTCTGCGATGCAATCAACACCGCAATGAGGGAATTGTTCCTGCAGATCGCCTACGGGCGTACACAGTCCGCCTTCTCTGAAAACGGTCTCGCCATCGGCGCTGGCCTTGAGGACCTTGGCAAGGGACTGCGCTCCCAGGTGGGCACCATGTACGGCACACAGGAGAAGGGCGCACGCTATCTGGAAATGGCCGAAGGCTATGTGAAGCAGATCTTCCTGGACAAGAACAACGAAATCATCGGCTACGAGTACGTCAAGTTGGGCGTGATGATGGAGAACATCAAGGCCGGAATGGACGCCAATGAGGCGCTCGAGAAGGCAACAGGTAGGTATGGCCGCACCACTGCTGAAGATGGCGCTGTCAAGAGCATTGATCCACGCAAGGCATAAGGAGATAATACAATGGCACTGTTTGAATCATACGAACGCCGCGAGCCACAGATTATGGCTGTCCTTAAGAAATATGGCATCAAATCCATCGAGGAATGCCTGGAAATCTGCAAGGC
>JAFSTJ010000600.1 GCA_017450525.1 Victivallales bacterium
ACAATGCGGCCACAAGGACGCCAAACAACAGTGCAGCCTTTTTGCGGGAGAAGTTGAGGACACGCATAATGTATGCGACTATGTTCTCGCCAACCGCAATCAGTGTGGAAAGAGCCGCCACACTCATGAATATGAAGAACAGCAGTCCAAGCCAGCGTCCGCCTGGCATATTCTGGAACACCTTTGTCAATGTTATAAATATGAGCGACGGTCCCTGGTCAGGCTGCACATTGAAAGCAAAGCAGGCAGGGAATATGATGAGGCCAGAGAGGATTGCCGCAATCGTGTCCAGCGCAATGATGATTGTTGCCTCTCCCGCCAGCGACCTGTCCTTTCCAATGTAGCTGCCACATATTGTAATGCTTCCGATGCCAAGACTCAGCGTGAAGAAAGCCTGCATCATGGCAGCATGTATTGCAGGCCAGATGCCGGCCTTGCCCAGATGCGCCATATCAGGCGCCAGGAAGAATTTGACGCCATTGAATGCGCCATCGTAGCCAAGGACGCAAAGCAGCATCACCACTTCCAGTATGAAAAGACCGCCAAGCATCAGTTTCATTGCCCTTTCAATGCCCTTGCGCACTCCCATGCCGCACACAGCCGCCGTCACCGCAATGCCCAGCAAATCAAAGAAAAGCATATTCTTCCAATTCGCCATGAAATCACCGAAGTGCTTTGCCATATCCAGTGACTGCTCTATGCCTCCACAGCAGTATTTCCAGCAGTAAGACAGCATCCAGCCAGAGACTACGGTATAGAACATAAGTAGAACAAAATTGCCAAGAAATACAACATTTCCTATTGCGGGCCAGATTTTTCCTTTTCTGTCAGGTGAAAGTGCCTTGCATGCGCCAGGCAAATCGCTTTGCGCTGCGCGGCCCAAGGCAAGTTCAGCCACCATGACTGGAAAACCAATAAGCAGCAACAGCACCAGATATATCAGCACAAATACGGCTCCGCCATAATTGCCAGCAATATATGGGAAACGCCACACATTGCCCAGTCCAATGGCACAGCCCGCCGTCATCAAGATAAAGCCTATGCGAGAGGCAAACTGCTCACGTTTGCCAGTTTTATTGCAATCATCAGTCATAATTCAAAATTCCTTGCTACATTAGGTGAAATTGGCCTGGCAAATACAGTCAGTTCTGTCACGCCATGCCTTATGCCATTGTTTGAGGGCAATATTGTAATCCGCACCGTCTGCGCGTACACAGGCTTAAAAGTAAAGTATTCAATAAGATTGTCCACTTTGTTATACTCAAATGACAAAGTCTCCTCTAATTGCCTGCCATCGACATCGAAGAAAGAGACCAGGAAGCGCACGGGTTCTGGGCAGATGCCCGACTTGAAATCCAGATTCAGTTCCGCCCAGCATATCTGGATTGCTTGGAAATCGTATTCGGCACGGCAATTTACCTCAATCCACGGTAAAGCATCATCCTTGGCTGGAGCCCACCAGGTATGGGTGCATTCATCGCAGGCAAAGGCAGGATAGTTTGCGTACTCAAAACTGGAAGCGGCAACCCGTTTGTTCACAGAAACTGGCACAAGCCCAAGGTCTCCTTGGGAAACGGACTGCGGCGTTGATGTAATTTGCACGTGTGCATCGCCATTGTCGTCAAAGCGCACCTTATCCATGCCAATCCTTCGCTCGAACTGATGCGTCCTGCGGCATACGCAGGTATAGAACTGCCATACATCTCCGTCCTTGCCCTGCACCCAGCCGCCATGCCCGCTGCCACAGACCATGCCGTATGGTGACAGGCATACTGGTGTTCTCTGGCAGATGAATGGCCCCAAAGGCGTCTTGCCCCTGTAAACGCCAATTGCATAGCGGCGGAAAACAGTACCATTGCAAGCATACTGGAGATAATATTCGCCATTGTGGCGGAACATGGCGACGCCTTCCACCCAGGACATGTTGCCCTGCTCGTTATGGTCGCCAAAACGCTCGAACTCATTGCAAGGGTCGAATTCTATCAGTTTCTTCTTAGGGCAAATCGCTTTGTTTGGGGAGGAAGTGTCCAGTTCCAAGCCAAAAATGCCGCCTCCAGCGGGGCTGCATCCCCAATAGAGGTAGAGATGCCCTTCGTCACTGAAAAGCGAGGGATCCAGGTATTCTGGAGTGATCTGCGTTCCATCCACATCCAGAACGGGCCCCAGATCCTTGTATGGTCCCAATGGGGCCTCCGCTACGTAGATATGCGGTGTTCCACGGAAAAGCACGCTAGAGGTCAGCACGTATTTGCCATTGACCTTTGCAATGGATGGTGCATAACCCAGGTCATTCTCGATTGCGACCTTCTTGTATGTCCAGTGCGCCAGGTCCGTTGAGACGTATGCCTGACGCGAAGATGGGAACATGTACCAAGTGCCCTCGTCATATAGCAATTCTGGATCCGCCAATTCACGGTAATCGGCGACAGGTCCCATGAAGCCACCAGGATCGCTGTGTCCAATTCGGGAGGGTGCGCAGATGCCTGCGGGATAATCAGGCAGGGACAATGGATTGCAGAACACGTCTTTGTACAAGTATGCGTCTTTCATGATGGTCATAGTAGTGACTTTATCTGATCAAAATATCCTTTGTAGAACAAGATTATGCGGTATGCGATGTATACGCAGGTCCCGATGTAAAGAAGCGTCGGTACCGCCTTTGACAGCAGCGCCAGCCTAAGTGTCGCGGCATCCAGCTGCATTTTGCTTATGCGCTCGCATGCATCGGGTAATGTACCAGAAACTTCTGCGCTGGCAAGCAAGGCAGGTATAGGCGACTGCCTTTCCCTGAAGGTGATGCCATTGTTAAAGGCCTCGGATATGGAGCATGAATATGTCTTCACAATGTCGGCGACTTTTCCATAGCGCTTGCGGTAGAACGCGGTATTGCAGCAGTCCGCCGAAAGAGAAAGTGAGTTGAATGCGCTGACACCAGCGCCGAGTGAAAGTCCCAGCACCTTGAAATAGAACGCAGTTTCAAGCTTGAAAAGCAAATCGCCTACAACAGGCAATAAATTCAGCACAAAACCTGGAATCAACTTAGACAATACCTTGCCCAACAGCAGCAACAGCCACGGCAGCAAAAACAGGGTAATCATATTCATAAGAATTGCAGATGGAGGCGCAGTCTTGCCGATGTATGAAACAAATGCAAATACAGCTACAGCGAAATGATAGATAAACAATGGATATAGAAGGGAAAGGAATATACGGCTTCTCATGGTATGCTGTGTGGCAAACCAATCTGACAAGGAACGTAGTATATTCGGAAGCATACCAGAATATTCCCCGACCTTTATTAGCGAGCATTCAAAAGGCGTAAACACCTTCTCACTGGAAACGGCCTCCCATAGTTGCCTTCCAGCCAAAACATGCTGCGCCAAACGCGGGGCTATGCGTGCAAAACAGCCCTGGTGAGGCTGCTGCAAGGTGCCAGGCACACTTACACCTGCCTCAAGCAGCGTCGCCATCATGCTATAGAAATTGCTTTTGTCCTTGTATGCGCCCATGTTTTTTATGTATGAGTTGTTGCCAATGAGTTTTTTCAGGGACCGATGGGACCGATGGGACCGATGGGACCGATGGGACCGATGGGACCGATGGGACCGATGGGACTTATGGGACCGATGGGACTTATGAGACCAATGGGACCAATGGGACCAATCAAAACTCTTTATGGGTAAAATATATCACAAATTTTTGCCGTCCTTTCCTTGTTTCATCCACAAT
>JAFSTJ010000601.1 GCA_017450525.1 Victivallales bacterium
CCATACAAGATATCCCAGGCGGTCGGCGTGATAGAGGAAGCGCTCCTCGAACACCTTCTGGTGAAGCCTGGCGCCATTGAAGCCCACCTCCATGGAAAGCATAATGTCATTCACCAGTGCCTCGTCGCTGGGCGCCGTCCAGATGCCATCAGGATAATATCCCTGATCCAGCACCAGACGTTGGTACATGGGCTTGCCGTTCAGCAGAATTCTTGTGCCGTCTATGGTGATAAAGCGCAAGCCGCCGTAACTTTGCGCGGCATCGCGCACTTTGCCCTTTTCGTCCAGCAGTTCTAAGTCCAGCCCATACAGGAATGGCTCGTCTGGCGACCAGAAATGCCATTTTCTCTTTGGAATGCGCAACAGCAAGGTGGGCGCAAAACTGGAGGCCGCGCCTGCCTCCGCAGTACAAATCACGTCATCACCGATTTTCACGCTGGCACGCACTTTCCAGCCATCCTTGTTGGCAGTCAATGGCATTTCCACATGGAAGCCTTCAGCCACAGGCGTTATGCGCGGGCGCTTCATGTACACATCCCCCACGGGCTCCATCCAGACAGTCTGCCATATACCCGAAGTGCGTGTATAGCAGCAGTGATGGTTCTCCTTTCGCTCGGACTGCTTGCCGCGGGGCCTGTTCCTGTCCCGCAATGTCTGCGCCTTGAGCACTATGGTGAAACTGGCCTTGTTCCAAGCGCCCAAATCCACGGTGAACGGCGTGAAGCAGCCGCGATGTGTGTATTTCAGTTCGCCGTCAATCCAGACCGTGGCATCGTAGTCCACAGCCTGGAAATGCAGAAGCAGGCGACGCCCCTGCCATTTCTTCGGCACAGCGACTTTCTTCCGATACCACACCACTTCCATAAAATCGGTGTTGCCGATGCCCGACAACTTGGACTCGGGGCAGAATGGCACCAGTATCTTCTGGTCAAAGTCCACATTCTGCTCATTGAGCTGCGCCTTTGCATCCACAGCGAAATCCCATTCACCATTAAGGTTAAGCCATTCCTCCCTGCGCCAGGAAGGTCTTGGATATTCAGGTCTCGGTACTTGCTTCATCGCCATGTCTCCTCATTTATTTATCCACAGATTCACACAGATTACCACAGATTTTTTAATAATCTGCGTGAATCTGTGTGAATCTGTGGATTATTTACAATTACTCCACTGTCACCACATACTCCGCATTGCCCTGGATGCTCTCGCTGACGCCAGGCAGCCGCACATCGGCAACTGCGCCTTTTGGCACCTGGAATGTGCATCTATATTGCTTGCCGTTGCGCACCCACTTGGAGGACAGTGTACCCAGCGGTGTTTCATGGCAGGCAGACACTTCCTCCAGTTCAGGTATGAGCATTGGTGCCAGCCTGATTCTGCTGAAGCCAGGCTCAATGGGATACATTCCTGCCAAGCACCTGTACATCCATGCGGAAACGCCGCCCATCATTATGTGGTTGCAGGAGGCATTGCCCGCCCACATTTCCCAAAGCGTGGTGGCTCCCCGCGCAACCAGATTGCCCCAGCCAGGATATTCAGGCTGCACAGCCATCCTGTATGCGTCCGAGGCATAGCCAGCCTCGGACAGCGCCACCTGCACGTGCTGGGTACCAACAATGCCAATCCTGCATTTATGGCCGTTGCGGCGCACATCCTCCACCAGTTTTGCAGCCAGCGGCGCCCTGCCCTGCTCTGGAATAATGCCCGCATTCAGCGCCAGTGCGGTGGAACTCCAGAATCCCTCGTCAAAGACAGCATCTTCGGCATTGTAGAAGCAGCGCAGTATAGCCTCCTTCACATCTTGCGCCAGCGCCGTGTAACGCCGTGCATCGTCCTCATGCCCAAGATGCTGGCAGATGAAGGACATTTCCTTCAGAATCGTGAACCAGAAGCAACTCTCTATGGCAATAGGACTCCTGGTAGGAGCGTTCCTATTTCCTGGGAAATAGTCTGGATTGCACCAGTCGCCATAGCCGAATGTGCGTATCAAGTTGTCCTCACGAGAGATTTCCTCAAAGAAGTCCATTCCCCTCCGCAATGCATCGTAGTAGCGGCGCATTGGGGCGTCGTCGCCCCTGAAGAGGTAGTTCTTGTAGCAGAAGTCGTACATATAGCGGCTGTAGCCTGGACTGCTTTCGCCAAAGCCCCACAGCGTGGTAGGTCCGTGCGTGGGGAAGTTGCCATCAGGCCGCTGCAAGTCCGAGATTATCCTTGCCAGCCTGTCCAGCCCGTCTGTGCAGTCGAAGTTCCACAATCCAGCCTCCAACGCGCAGGCCGCATCGCCAGTCCAGCCAAATTTCTCACGAGTGGGACAGTCGGTGGGTATTCCCATGAAATTGCCAAGGTAGCTGTTGAGGGTGATTTCCTGCACCTTGTTCAGGACTTCTCCCGACGAGGCGAAATTGCCCATGCTCTTCATGTCCGTTGCAATGAAAAGCCCCGTGACACGGCTGATCTTAACATTTGCAGCGCCACTTATTTCCACATAGCGGAAGCCATGCCATACGAATGTGGGATGCCAGACCTCCTTGCCACCGCCTTTCATTGTATATTTATCCGCCTCGCATTCCTTTACCCCCATGTCAAAGCCTGACCTGTCCAGCTGCCCCTTGTCATCCAGTATTTCGCCATAGCGGATGTCAAGCACGGTACCTGCCTCGCCTTCCATCTCCAGTTCCGCAATGCCAGCGATGTTCTGTCCCAGGTCAAACATGCGGGTGCCTTCGGGAGCATCGGCCATCTCATGCGCCTCATACCTACGTATTATGCGGCAAGGTTCGCCCTCCTCCTTCACAATACGCCCTCCCGGCGGCAATGACCTGGCCGCCTGGTCCCATGCGCTGTCGTCATAGCCAGGCAGAAAAGCCTCCTTTGGTAGTTCCAGTCGCGCATCGTATATCTCGCCCTCGTGGTGACAACTGCGCACTATGGGCCCGCCTTTGACACGCCACTTGGAGCTGGAGCAGGCAATTATCTCCTCATCTGCCTCCACGTCGCAGATCATGCAGGGTGCCTCCCTCCAGGAACTAAAGTTGACCGTGTACATCCATTGGTTGCGGCAGTTGAAAAAGCCGTCTCCCAACTGCACCACGATGGCATTTTGCCCTTCCTTTACCAGGGCGCTTACATCATATTCCACATATCCAGCATGGAAATCATACTGCGAAAGGCTGGGTGCGTAGAAGCGGTCATCTGCTAGCGCGCCATTTATATAGAGCTGATGGAAGCCAAGCCCGCACAAATATACAACTGTGCGCTTTGCACCTTTTGGCACAGTGAACTCGCTGCGGAAATACGGCAGTTGCGTATCTTCCTTAAAGTGCGGGCGCTTCAGATTCTTCTTCAGCCAGATTCCCTTCCATTTGCGTTCCATTAATTGTTCTCCTATAATAATTGACATTGTCAGAGTTTTTTCGGCATAATGTAATCTGCCCTTTTTAATAAAAAAGATATGCCAACACAAATTGTATAAGTGAATAACTTATATGGGACATTTGCAACTACTATTGTTGCGTTTACTTACAAGTTCCCCCAGTCCCACAGTCCACAGTCCACAGTCCACTGTCCACAGTCCACTGTCCACTGTCCACAGTCCACAGTCCACAGTCCACTGTC
>JAFSTJ010000602.1 GCA_017450525.1 Victivallales bacterium
AATGGAAACATAGTGCATGTTTCGTCCTAGCGCACCACAATCATTGCATAGTCCTTGAGCAAGCCTGCGGGCAATTCGACATTCACCCTTCTGGCATCAATGCGCCGCATTTTCAACGGCACTGGCTCGCTGGAAACTCGGCACAACTCAGCGGAAGTGCCAGCTACTCCATCTGGGAGAGATATGCTTATACTGCCATCTTGCCCGTTCCATTCTGGGAATGGTATTGGTCGCTTATGGGACACCAGGTCATTGCGTTCAGGCAATGTGCCAGCAGCATTCAGCAACTGCACGGCGACTGCATTCTCCGAAGGCACATGGAAAGGAACAGCCATAATCATCTCAGGCAACACCGTCTTGAATGAGGCTTTGTCCCCCAGCAATTCACTAAGCAAAGACGCCACCTCGTCATAGCAGGCCTTGTTCTCACTATATGGACAATACCATTCAGGCACTGGCTTATCACTTTTGCCAACTGGCACACTGCGCGGATTGCTTATTGGCACGCAATCGCGACGTGGCATGATTCTGCCGCGATGGCGGCGCTGCTCGTCAAACACAAAACGCTTGTAATGCTCATCCTTGTCTCCAGGGAAACCAAAGTCATAGCCCACAATGCATATCCTCCCGCGTCCATGCGTGACAATGCGATACGAAGAAGCAATGCTCTCATCATACAAATCAAATCCCCACAGAGCATTGACCTCCTCACGCGAACGGAAAGAGGCAGGTGCATCCTGCTCGCCGCAGATGCCCGTCAGCACCAGAGTTCCGCCATTCTCGGCGTATGCCTTGAGTCGCGCCACTTGCTCTGCCGTAAGAAGACGCACCTCGTTAGCCACCAGCACAGGCACATTCCAGCGATCAAGTTCCTCAATTCCGACTATGATGGTTGGAATTCTGGCGAAAAGCGCGGCCTCCACCCAGAATGGCAGGCGTGTCTCACAGTAGCCGGCCGAATAGAAGCGGTTCTCATCGGAATCAAGGAATGCCACCTGCGCCATTGGACTAACATGGAAAAGAAGCGGCGCATGGCGTTCCTCAAAGGCGCGTATCGCTGTCTCATCTAACGTGCCCATGCCACTTTCAGGCGTATTCGTGTATATAGCCCCCGCCAGACGCGCCTCACCAAACGTGAACATAAGGGCGTCTTTGCTTATGGCATAGAAGAGCATCATCTCTGGAATGCCACGTCTGCGTGCATACATGGCAATCAACTTCTGCTGGAAAAGATTGTGAGGCCATGCAGTGCTGATTATATGGGAGTTCTGGCATTCCTGGAAGAACCAGTCCAATTGCGGAAATATACCTGGCCATGTTCCGCGCTCGTTGCTCTGAAATGAGGTGGAATTATAGTTGGGGCGCAGCATTTTCAAGCCCAGCCCATCATAGTGCCGTTTCACAGCCCTATGGAAGTCCAGCGTGGATTCCTGGCGGAAGCGCATGTAGTCCAGAAACGTGCGGTCATCCCTGGAGCCGAACCACTCATCCCACTTGTCAGGCGGTGGCAGTTCGTAGCCGTATTTTGCCTTGAACTTTTCGCGACAATATTTGCAGCCACAGGAGCGTACCTTGCCAATTCGCGAACCGTCCTCTAAATAGATGTTCTGGTCTGCGAACTGCATGTCATCGGTCATGATGCCGTCAACCCCAGTGGCATATACGCTTTCCAAATACTTGAGATATGCCGCCACGTAATGTGGATTGTTGGGGCATTTGATGTGGCCGTGGTACCAGGTCGAGATCTTGCTGCCGTCAACGGCATCCACCTGCTCCCAGGTGGCCTCCTCCTTTGCCTCGTCCAGATTGTATTCCACCAGGCCTGGCCAATAGTCGAAACTGCTGCCATGGGTTTGCATATATTTTTCCAGCCATGTCTTGTGCTTGCCATAGCAATCCTCATCAGGGAAATAGGTCAGGCAACTGGAATGGTGCTCTATCACCTTCATGCCATATTTGTGGGCTGCTTTCACTATTTTGGCAAGGCACTCGTTGATTTCCTTCCACCATGGCTTGTAGGACCAACGGAAATGAGTGCAGGAAAACGTGATGAGGTGCGTTATGCCCTGGTCAGCATAGAGCCGCACCTTTGCGTCTATGTCCTCCTGGCTGAAACACCATATTTCTTTAGCATTAAACCAGAACCATGCAAATCTCGCCAGCCATGCATCCTCATTCGCAAAGTCTGCCATATCCGTAGTCCCTATTGTTGTTTGCCGCATTTAAATGACTTTATTCATAATAGCACGCCATTGCTATTCCGACTGATATTTTACCAACACATATCCACTAAGGCAAGAGACAATGTCGTTTATTTTCAATGTTTATATAAAATCTATATATTTTATTCAGGTGGTTTTCAATTTCAATGTCATGCTGTATATTGCTGGCACGGCAAAAGCAAAATGATATACCATCAATACAAGAACAAAATTGACTTTGTGGCAACGGAACTTCGCAAGAAGATTCTCTCGGGAGAGATTTCCCCTGAACAGCGCCTTGCCACCTCAATGGAGATTGCGCGAGAATATGGCGTGTCCATGATGACTGCCGACCACGCGCTGAAGCAACTTGCGGCGGAGGGGTTGATAGTGCGCACAAAGGGTCAAGGCACAAGAATCCTTCCAGCAAAGCAGACTTTCACAATAGCGTTGCTGGACACCAGGGCTGGCGCACTTTGCAGAAAGGACCAGGTCATCTACGAGCAGAACACCTATCCCATAATCACGCGTGAATGCGCAGCCAGGGGAATGCAACTTAAGCACGTTTATTCACTGAATTCCCCCATTGGCCGCAAGGCAGATGGTATTCTCACATCTGTAAACCTGAACCCATCCAATCTGCCCAAGGTGCCCATTGCGTATTTTAGGGACTACAGAATGATTGACCGTCCCTTCATACAAGTAGTGCCTGACTTGACCTCTGTCATGAACGACATATTCCACAGCATAACTGACAAACTATCCAGGCAATACTACATATCGATGACGGAAAACATAAACATCAGACTTTTTGGAGAGAAGTTCATTATGTTCGCAAAACACTATGGCATACCCTCCAGTTCAATGCACGTTTCAATAGAGTCCACCAATAAAATTATGACAGCAGATCAAGTTGGCTACAATTTCGGCAAAGGAATACCTGATCCCAGGAACGCCGTCATCTTCTCCACATCGGATTTCCGCTCGACGGGCATACTCCGCGCATTGGACGAACGAGGTATTCCACCAGAAGAATACGACCTGATAAGTTGCAACAACTGGGAAAGTTATGGTTTTAATCCATTTCCGACACCGCGCATGACATCCATAGACTTCAGGCGGGAGGACATGTTCATTAGGCTAATCGATATGCTTTACAATGCAATAGCCCACAAGGAAAACAACGTAATCAACATAGCAAAGATTCCAGCCGTGCTGAAAATCAGGCAATCGGCGTTCTCCAGGAGAGCAAAGCAACATGAATGAGATGCAAGTCCAAAATGAACTTGGCTTTGACGAAAGCCAACATGATTTGTTTTTCGCGGGGTGGGATGTCACGTCAACGGAAATGCCTACGGACATCCCATTCCTCTCGCCAGGGCAAATACGACAATGCTGTGATTTTTGCCAGACTGGGGAAGCATTGTGCGATGAACTCCTCCATGCTGCCGAAATAATCAATGCCACGCCTGCGCTGAAGGCGTTTGCCTGGCATGTTTACGACAGGCTGGCGCTGCACCCTGCAATTCCAAACGATCCAGGCTATGGCAGTTTTGCAGGTTGGCCAATTCCGCAGCTTCCAGACGGGATGGGAAGGCATTTCTACAGGCTAGCCTCCTTGGCAATAATACCAAAGGCCATCGAAAACTATAGGCGAAAGGGTATTCCAGAAGACATCATACGAAATACATTGCAAGTGAATGCATCCCAAAATGAGATTTTCAATCCAAGAAGCCTGGCCTGGTCACGTCACTATCTGAATGGAGAAATTTACAGAATCGGGCGTTTCCAGTTCATGGTCTATCTCAACAACCACAGCGGTCTTGTGCTGAAAAACAAAATTGATGGACGCAAACTAATGGTATGCGGCCCAGGCATCAGACTGGACAAGGAAGGACTTTTCGCCATACCTGGCAAGGAAAGCGATGAAGACCACATATCCCCATTCGTTGAAACACCTTATTTCGTAAGAGGCTATCCTGTAAATCCAAAGGGCTACGTGGAACTGCAATGCAACACATTCCCACTGGACAAATGGGAGATAGTGCTCAGTCCCCGCCAGCCTCTAATTGACATGCACATTCCAGCAGGCGGAGGCATGACCTTGGAACTTTGCAAACAGTCTTTCCTTGACGCCTTCCGCTTCTTTGAGAAATATCTGCCAGGAAAAACGCTGCCAATAATACGCTGCCATTCCTGGATATTCAACAGTGACCTTGAGGCACTGCTCCCCGATTCAAACATAGCCAAACTCATGCGGGAATGCTATGTCCACCCATGGCGCTCAACTGGTATGGACGGCATGTACTTTCTATTCCGCAACCAAAACTACGCATCATGGAATGAATACCCCCACGACACATCACAAAGACGGGCACTGCTGCATATACTAGAATCCGGCGGAAAACTGCACTGCGGCGGAATGCTGTTCTTCAAGGAGGACATGCCGCATTTCGGCACATCCTATTATAGACGCAACTATTTCTTTTAGAATAAAAAGTGGACAGTAGAAAAGTGAACTCTGAACTGTGGACTGTTGGGTGCGCGGGGCGAAAGCCCCGCGTACTGCCAACTGTCCTCTGTCCACTTTCCACACGTCACCTTATAAGCAGCCTGAGCCGTCTTAATTCAGGCATTTTTTCCATGAGTTCGCGACGTGACTTGATTCCCTTGGCGTCCTCTGGTGCATCGCAAGCCACATAGATGTAGCCGTAGATGCATTTGCCCTGCTGTTCGGGCTTCAATGGCGCCCAACTCAACTGAAGCAGATTCTCGCCTTCCTTGAGGTATTCGACTGGAAAAACGAAGCGATGCGTCCCCTTGAGAATGTGTGGGCCAGCAGGGCCACAGAACACCACATGCCCATTGACTTTCAAGAGCAAATCAGCCCAGTGGTATTCCTTGGTGGTGACATGGCATTTGCGTTTGGGGTCGTATGGCTGCGCGGAAATCTCATACTCAAACGCCGCCTGTTGTAATTCCGAGACTGGCACGAGCAGATTCAGTTTCTTGGAAACAATTCCCTTTGGGGAAGAGGACATATCCCACATTGTGGTGGGTGTGGCAGAATCAGTCATCACGCGGTTCCATCTTGAGAAATCCTCTTCCGCCCAGGCCGCCAATACAAGCAGGCAGACAGAAACAAACAAGGCTATCCGTTTCATTTCTTCACCTTCAGGACTGCCACGCGGTCCTTGTCAAACACGATTTCACGCCCCAGGATTGTGGTTTTGACCACATCACGGTCGTAGTTGCGAGCGAAGATGGCATATTCGCCATTGTACTCGTAGGCGGTCACCTTCAC
>JAFSTJ010000603.1 GCA_017450525.1 Victivallales bacterium
ATGACACGGTCAAGGAACACCTTGGCGTCGGTGAATTTAAGTGACACATAGCAGTCCCACTTCTGTTCAAGGGATGCGAGATCGTCCCTGGAGCATAGATTGCGAAGAGGTGCGTTCATAGTCCATTTTCCGCCAAATAATATCATGCCTGGGGTAAGCTTCATTCCCTTGGCGTAGAGGTACAGTTTGTATTCCCCTTTCGTGATATCAGCCACTCTGAACATGTGGCTGGGGCCGTACGTCTTAGCGCCATAGTCGTATGTTCCCATGGCAAAGGACTGCCCATTCCAGTCTTCAGCCACTGCCACGCCGCAATTTGCATCCTCATCATTCACCTTGGACTTAACATTCAGATTTGGCTGCAGGACCTTGACATCATCCTCAGGCAATGCCTTGAACTGCTCTGGAATGGGTTTTGCGCTGCGACGCGCCTCCATTTCGGCATACCACTTCTTTGCATTCGCGCCAATCTTGCCAGTGGACCAATTGGACGCGTCGATTTTTGCAACTGTCCTCTTCAATCGCTCCAGGCAGACTGGCACCAGCTCCGTATATTTCGTGTTGAAGAGATACTCCACGCAAGCGCAGTCCAGCCCAGCGCGGGCCAAATCCAGCCTCCAGCGTATTGTGTCATCCACCATCGCTGATGCGTCATCAAACATTTTGTTCCATTTGACCAGATTCTCAGGCGTCAGGTAATGGTATTTCTGCATATTGTAGTACCACTTGATGTTCTTAGCAACGGCGTCCTTTCGCCCCGCCTCCAGCTCATTTGCGAACTGCAGAATCATATCAGCCGCCTTGCCGTAGTAGTGTTCCGCAAAATCCTTCTTCAATGCCTGCACATCCCTATCGGGATTCTCAAAGAGCTTGAACATCACCCAGCTTTGCATTTCCGAGAGGTTGGTCCTCGTGGTTATTCCACCTGCATCATGCTCGAAGTAAGTGGCCGTCACATTGCATTTCGCCATGGTTCGTATGTCTTCCGCAATGCGTTCAAAGTTGCCAATCGGGGGAACAACTGGCGCCTTGAAACCACCGCTTGTATAGGTGTTGGGATAATACCACAGCCATACCTCCTTCGCCAACTTGGTCCATGCCTGCATATCTGCCAAATCTGCCTGGTTCCCATGTTCAAATGTATCTGAATAAAGCCCATTGATGGGACAGAATATGATGGTCAGATTCTTGGGGAAGTTTGGATAATTCACTGGCGGGTGCTGGGTGAGACTGCGCTGGTAGGCCAGTGTCACGAATTCGATTTCAGGGTGAGCATTGCAAATTTCAGCCATGAAGTCAAAGAATGGCGCACCTGGCGTATTGTATTTCTTCTGCAACGCGGCGCAGTTTTCGCAGCAGCACATGTTGTACGCAATGTCATTCAGGTCAATGGTCAGATACGACTTGCCGTTCTTCTCAGTCTGGAACTTGTGGAAGATCAGCGCGTTCTTTGTCAGCTCCTTGCGCAGTTCTGGATTGGAAAAGCAAAGCTGCCGTGTGTTGACGCGCTTCCCATTCTCATCCATGGAAAACCACTCTGGATGCACCGCAAAGTAGTCCTTGCATTCAATCAGTTTGCTGGCCGCATTGATGCCCGCGTTCTTGCTGAAACCTGGCATTATTGTGTTCAGCACGTGAACACCTGGCCCAGCCATCACGTGATATTGCTCCACACCCTTCATGTCATTGACACAGTTCAGCAGAAGATTCTGCCTGTTGCGGTACTCAAAACGCACGGCACTCCTCTTGTCCAAATAGAACCAGTTCATCAATGAGCGCATAGTGAAGCCGTATTTCTTCACCAAACTGGCGCCTTCCTCAAATGTCAGTTTGTCCAGTTTGGGCACATACACATCGTCAAAGGCAGTCAGCCAGCGACATCCCAGCTTGTTCTCCAGATATTCATACACCGCATACAAATTGCCGTGGCGGCCCTTGCCGTAGAGGAACAAGTCCCCCTTATGCCCCTGCACCACGCTGCCCTGCTCATTGATTTCGTTCAGACGGCTGGCCTTGCCCAGGCGCTTTTTCGCCAAATCGGACAAGCCCACGAATATGCACCGCTCATCGCCCGACACGGAAGCCTCGTTCGCAACCGCATATTCCTCGCCAGTAATCTGCTTGAGATGCTCGCACAGCTCCCTAACCGCTAATTCATCTATTGCCGAAGCGCCTTTGACGCATACGACTTTTGGAGCAGCCATCAAGACCGTCCCCACCACAAGCAAAAACAGTATAGCCTTCTTCATCATATCATCTCTCCCATTTATAAAACACAAAAGCGAGAATCCGCACTTTGGCGGATTCTCGCATCTTTTAGTCATCATAGCCTGCACACATCAAATTGTTGGTCAAGCTGCTTACTGGAGGTCATACTGATTTGTCAACATCCCCCTATGAAACTGGCGTGATTCCACATGCCCGTCCAAATAAAGCCAGTTTGCCGAATCACCATGGGCTGCGCCCGCGCGATAACAGCTCCTGTTCTGTGGTCCAATTTCATAGCCCGTTGCCCAGGCATAGCAGAAAGGATTCTTGGCAGCCGAGGCGAATGCCAGAACATTGACCGAGCCAGCAGTGGCAGTGCCAACGCCTGAAACCAGATTTGTGTACTCAAACTCGCCAGCCATAATCTTTCCCTTTATGACATTGAGCTTGCGCGTCCATTCAGCGGAATAATTGCTTCCGCCTCCCCAATGACAGGCGTATTCGCTGCGGCCACCAGCATATTCCGTGCCCGTTATGCCGTAGTTTGTCACCATCCTTTGACTGTTGGCAATCTCGCTTAAGGCCCGCGCACCCTCCATCGGGCACACGAATGGGGACGGCAGCTTGTAGTAGGTGTACACGTTCTGGTTGGCTGGTTTTCCAGCAATATACAACTGCAAATACTCAGCGGGGACATAATTCTGCACTGCCAGGTAGCCAGTCCAGCTGATGTCGCAGGGCGCCAGATAATCGTCATTGTCACCAGCGTACATTATGTTGCCCAAGCCGCATTGCTTCATATTGGCGGAGCAGGTGATAATCTGCGCCTTCCTTCTGGCCTTTGCCAATGCTGGCAACAGCATGGCCGCCAGTATGGCGATGATCGCAATCACAACCAGCAGCTCAATCAAAGTGAAATCTTTTCCATTAAGCCTCTTTCTCATTTTCTCATCTCCACTTGTTTATCTCAATCGTACATAATACAGCATTTGCCATAATTATATGATTTTTCATTGGAATGTGCAATACCCTTTATTGTTTTAAACAAAGTATTTTTTAGCAATTTTACAGATTTTTTTGTCTTCTTACGCCTTGATATTACAATTATACAGATTACCTTTCCAGCAAATGTCATCTTTTACGCTGTATTGAGAAAGCCTTTATGAATGTGCAATTCCAGCAATTAAAGTTCAATGTCCTTTACGCGGAACGGACTGTATTGACATCAGAGTGGCGAACCGAAAACTTCAAAA
>JAFSTJ010000051.1 GCA_017450525.1 Victivallales bacterium
GCGATATTGCCGACGGAGACAAGGCGCTCATAATCCCACTGCGAATCCCGTCCTGTCAATTTGATTTTCAGACATTTTAGGCCGTCTCGTTCAATCCACTTTTCAAGTGAGACTGGGTAGCCGTCCTGTGGCTCATTGCCAGTTCGCTGGCTCTCATAAAGCAGGTCCTTGCCACCGACCAAATGCCATACTGGCAAAGTTTTTGGCACATTTTCCACGAAGAAGTCCTGCGGATATTTGCCCTGGAATGCACTGTCATCGAAGAAGAACGACAGGTCATGCCCCATGTATTTTGCATTGTATGTTTTATATGTTGGTATGCTGTTGGCGATGCCGTATGCGTCGTGCAGCGCAATGTCGAATGCAGATGCGCATATCAAGGCCGCCAGATGTGGCATTTCAAGATTGCGTTGCTGGTTGAACTGCTTGAGCAACGCTGGCAATTTCTCTGTAAGGAACTGGTATCCAGTAAACATGGGATGCTCGCTGCCGATGGACGGCTCTGGATATTCCTTTTCCAGCAAGCGGCAAAAGTCCAGCATCGCATTCTCGCGGAAGGAGAATGACAGGTCCGCTGGCCATGCCCATGCAACTGACAGCGGCGTCTCGCCTCTGCCAACTGCACCGTATGCAGACAATTCAACGTGGGCAATCTGAATGGAATCAATCACCTCCGCCCCAAACTTCAGGGGCAGGCGCATCTTTACTGGTATGAATGATATTTGCATGATAATAATGGCTGGTTCGGTGCCTGCGGCGAAAGCCGCAGGTAAATATGGCGTAGAAACGCGGGCGAAAACGCCCGCGCACAGGACTGTCCACTTTTACAAAATTGCAGGATGCAGTTCCTCTTCCAGGACGGGCAGGGTGCTCTTGCACTTGATGGACTGGATTGCAAGTTGTGCCAGCAGAGTTGCTTGCAGTCCGCAGTATTCGTCGCATGGCGTCTGGGTGTTGTTGCGAATTGCGTCAAAGAAGCCCTGCATCATGTTGCGGTGCCCCTTGTCCACAACCAGTTGCCTGGTGTCATTGCGGATGTTGCCGCCAGCGTTCTGGTTTTTGGCGAGGTTTTTTGCCATGAAGGCGTCGAAGCCCTCCTGTGGAATGCTGTCCTTGAAATCATCTGCCTGCAATGGGAAGGTTTCGCTGTCTAGCCCAGGTATGCCGTAGTATCTGTTTTCCACGAAGAAGAGGTTGCGGAAAAGGGCGGCCCTGGATGTGATTTCAAAGAGTTCTTTGGGGTAATCGAAAGTGCCGCAGGACGAGAAGTCCAGCGTTGCGGAGTTGCCATTGTCGAATTTCAGGAAGATGCCATGGTTCATGCGCACATTTCCCCATGCTGTGATTTCGATGGGCCTGGCAGGTGCGAATAGCCAGCATGCCAGATCCAGCCAGTGTACGGATTCTCCGATGATGCAGCCACCGCCGTGGGCGGGGTCAAGGTGTATCATTCTGTAACTGGAACTTTCGTCTTGTATGCGAATGAGGAAGTGGCTGGTCTTCTCCTCGGGCAGTTCTTCCCTGTCAGTTTCAATGTAGCGCCAGGAGTTGTGTTTGGGATTTGCAAGTTGTTCCAGGTAGCGTTTCTTCAGCGCCAGCATAGAAGGTGCCATTCTTCTATTCAGGTCCACGCATAACTTGATGCCGCCGTGCTTGACGGCCCTGATGATTTCATTGGATTCCTCTAGGCTGAGGGCCATTGGCTTCTCGCAGAACACGTTCTTGCCGTTGGCTGCCGCCGCGCGCACAATGGGAAGATGCATGTCATGGGGCGTGGCAACGGTGAGAAAGTCCAGTTCCGTATCTTGTATGATCTGGCTGTAGTCCGACACAGCCTGCTCGCCGCCGAACTTGCTGGCGGCGCTCTGCGCGTTCTTAAGGTTTGGATCGCAGCAGTACTTGATGCAGATGTCATCCATTGACGCCATATTCGGCAGATGTTGCGCATTGGCGAAGGCACCGCATCCAATCTGCGCACCGACTAGTTTGTTTCCTCTCATTGGTTTATTCCTATTTGTTTTTATGTTGCAAAGGTTTTCGGCGCTTTATTCTAATATCTGCCTTGTATTCTTCAAGTTAATTCAGCATATTTGGCAAAAATTCGCATTGCCGTATGGCAGAATCGCGGCAAGCATATAACTTACAGGCGACTTTGTTTTTTAATGCCTTGGCATTGTGTAATCAATCAAAATGGAGAGAAGAATGAGAGTTGTACGCGTAGGCATCATCGGTCAGGGCCGTAGTGGACGCAATATCCACGCCGAATACCTGAAGACACAAAAGGACAAGTTCGAAATCGTGGCTGTCAGCGACTTTATCAAGGACCGCTGCGAGCGCGCAGAGAAGGAATATGGATGCAAGTCCTTCCTGAACTACAAGGATATGCTGGCGGACAAGAGCCTGAACCTGGACATCGTCGTCAATTCCAGTTTCAGCCACATGCACGCGCCAATCAGCAAGGAAGTCATGCTGTCCGGCCACAATGTGCTCAGTGAAAAGCCATTCGCAAGCAGTGCCGAGGAAATCAGGGAGCTGGTTTCCGTCAGCAAGACAACTGGACGCCTGCTGGCGGTGTTCCAGCAGTCACGCTTCGCACCTGAATACATCAATCTGCTGAATGTGCTGCGCAGCGGCAAACTTGGCCCAATCAAGATGATCAAGATCGCGTGCAATGGCTTCAGCCGCCGCTATGACTGGCAGACTCTGCAGTCCTACAACGCAGGCGGTCTGCTCAACACCGGACCACACCCGCTGGACCA
>JAFSTJ010000604.1 GCA_017450525.1 Victivallales bacterium
AACGCGGAGTTTTTGAAGAAGGAGATTCATAAATGAACAGATTGCGTTTCGGGGCGTTGCTGCTGATGAGGGGACGCCGCTTCGGCTTCTACCTCTCACACCGCATTGTGCTGACCGTGCCGAAGCCAGGGCACGTCCGCGCAGCGTCACTGGCGGCATTTCAGCCAGCACAGGTGCTGGTTGCTGACGGCGTGGCAGTTCCCTTCTTCGAGGCGATGAATACAGCCACCGACTGCAGCGAGACCTTCCCAAGTTCCTTCGACATGGTGAAGCGTTTTCTCTCGCAGCCAGAGGAGATGAGGCTAAATGATTTTCTTGATTTGATGAAAAGGCGCTACGGTGCGGAGTTTGTGGATTTCTCCGTGCCAGCGCCTCATATTGAAAACGAAGCGACAGGAGACAAAACTATGGAAGAATCAGATGTCATTAAAGAATTCAACAGCAAGTACGAGGAGGCACGCGCCAAATTCGGAAAACGTCCCAACATCCTGGTATGCGGCTACACAGGCAGCGGCAAGACGTCCCTGACCAAGGCAATACTTGGCGACCTGGTTCCCGACAACGCCATCGGAGACGGGCGTCCCATGACCATGGGCTATGACTGCTACGAGAACGAACTGGTCCGCATCTGGGATTCCAAAGGACTGGAAAACGGCCAGGCCGAGGAGGAGTTTACAGCACACACCCGCGATTTCGTTCGCCAGCGCCAGAACGATCCCAACGTGGACAACCACATCCACTTGGTCTGGTACACCATCCAGGGAAGCGGTGCACGAGTCACGGACTGCGACCTAAACCTCATCCGCAACATCTTCAATCCAGAACATGTCATCGTGGTAGTCACGAAGGCGGACGCCACCCGCCAGCGCCAGAGGGAGGCACTTATACAGGCACTGACAGAGGCGGGAATTTCTGAAAGCCGTATCGTATTCACATCCGATGCGGAAAGTGGAGCAGTCGGCTGCAAGGAACTGATGCACCTCTCCTACAAGATGCTGCCAGATGCCTACAAGGATGCGTTCATGGAGGCGCAGCGCATCGACATGGAGGCGCGTATCCAGGCAGTCTATGAGAAGAAGGGCAAGGCAAAGGCAATCATAACCACAGCCTCCATGGCGGCGGCAGCAGCTGGAGCAATTCCAATACCGCTCTCGGACGCGGCAGTGCTCATTCCAATCCAAATTACAATGATCGCCAGCCTGGCTGGACTCTACGGATTGAAGCAGGAGGCCGTCAAGCAGTCGGCTTTGCCCTTTGTGGCAAAACTGTTGGGCATCTTCGCTGCATCAAGCCTGCTGAAACTGATACCCATGCTGGGCAGCGCCGTCAACGCAACCGTGGCAGGGACGCTCACAGCCGCCATGGGTATGTTCGTCAAGAGCAATTTTGAAGAGACTGCCATTGCAAAGGTAAAAGGGCAGCCTGCCCCGCAACTTAATTTTGATGTGGAACTTTTCAAGAAGTTCTATGCAGATTACAAGAAGAACAACTGAAACTAGAGGAGAACATGACTATGACAGAAAAGATCAATGAACTTAAGGCTCTGATTGAGACTCTTGCTGAAGATTCACCGCTTCGGAAACAGTTGCAGGATGCGCTGGATGCGGAACTGAAACGCAAGGCTCAGGAGAAGGAAAACGCATCACAACAAGCTGCTGAACCGCAGGAAGAGAACACCAACCAGGAAGACGAAAAGGACGAAGATGTCCATAACCCTTTCCACGAATGGAAAGGACTTGAGGAAAAGTTGAAGGCAATGAGCGAGAAACTGGAGGAAGAATGCCCATCCTCCATCACAGGAAAACTTGAGAAATTGATGGAGGACGAGGAGTTCATCACTGCCTCTGCAGGCTTCGTGCTAGGCGCGGCAGTAACAGGTCTCAGCGTACTAGCTATTTCTGCATTGAAGAAATAGCCGTTTTTGAACTCATACCACCAATATATCCATATTGGAAGAGTATATTTTATAATCGGCCGCCCACTGGCAT
>JAFSTJ010000605.1 GCA_017450525.1 Victivallales bacterium
ACCTTTGCTGGCTTTCGGCACCGACAGACAAGCGGCGAAGCCGCAGAAGAACACCGGCGGGGGCAAGCGAAGTGCCGTAAGGCACGAGCGCAGCCCCCGTGCGATGCAGGATTAACGATTTTAAAGCCGCGCAAGCGGCGAAAGAACACATACTGGCCACCAAATAATGGCTCATGCCGAATTGTCTCCTTGGTTATATTCCTTTTCTTTCGCCGCTTCCGCGGCTCAGCACCTGATGTTCCTGTAAACGGGGGCTGCGTTCGCCTGCGTTCTTCTGCGGCTACGCCGCTTGACGACCGCGCGATACGGCGGCCACGCGATTTGCGTCCTGCATAAACCATTACTATTGTGGCGCGTCCTTATATGCAGACAGTCAAAGCGGCGAAGGATTAAAAGACGTGGGTAAGCGAACTCCGTAGGAGCGATCCGCCTTCATCCTTTAGACTATGGCGGGACAGGCCTTCACCCACGGCCAGCCAGATATTTAGAATAGCAAGCCCCGAAGGGGCGACAGAAAACTGCATTCTTTCGCCTTCGGGTTCTTATAGTCATAAATGCCATACCATGTTAACCTCTGATATACAGATTAGATGCTATATGTCACTGTAAAAGTTAAAAATGATGATATCTACTTGACAAGATGCAAATTTGAGTGTATAATATGTACAAATATGAATTTAAACGTCTTTACAATATGAGGTAATTAAGGCATTTTGTCATTTAGACAATCATACAATGCATTTTCCTTTTTATTGGAGGTAGAAATTTCAAAACTAGCACGAAATGCGCAAATGCGAACATCGAGGCGTATTTTGATGGGAGTTTTGAAATTACCACGAAGGATATTCACAATGACAAACACCACTCTAAAATCAGAAGCCAAGACATTGGCGGAATCCCATAGGAAAATGGACAGTGGAACACACATCGCTAAATTCTTTCCCTCAAAAGACAATGACGTCATACGGTTGCTTGAAGTTTCTTCTTCCGTGGCGACCTCTGGGATTATAGAACCCTTCCTCTTTGACAAAGACACAAAAACAGGTTTATTTCATCCATGTGAGATTATTCTCTTAAGTGACCATGAATGGGATGGTGTCTTGAACAATGAATTGCATCTTCCTGATGGCTGGGATGTACAATCAGCAGAGGAACTTCTTGCATGAATGACAGGCTCTCCGTTGGTCAGGCATACCTTTTTCAAGCAAAAGAGGATTTGTGTGCCGTCAGAGCTTTGGGTCATGATATAAGGTTGGCTCCATCCTCATTTTTCATGATGCTTCAAATGGTTTTCGAGAAGTTGGCCAAATCCGCCAAATATTGGAAAGACGCTCACATTCCTGCTAGTTTGCGTCATGAAGCTGCCGATGCTCATTTTTCTAAACGCATAGATGCCATCATAAGAATGAATCCAGCAAAGCAAAAATACTACAGCCACCTAATTGCACTAATTAAGGCGTTGGAAGCAGCACAGCCATCTGTCGCTAAAAAAGCCTCGCCATATTCACCAATGCTGGAATATCCTTGGGAAAACCGCAATCATTTCATTTGCTATCCTGCTAGAGATTTGCCATTAGTGCTTAAATTAAAAGGTGATCAAAATTTCATCATAAGCATCTGGCATGCCTTGAAGTTTGCCCAGGAATATGCAAATGAACTTGAGGCTATGATACGGTAAGGAGTTGTCAAACTCCACGTTCCGCAAATGTGTTACTCCACGCGCCAGTTTCGGAGGTTGCAGTAGTTTTCGCCTGGGGCTACCACAATCATCTTGTGCTTGCCAGAGGCGGGCTGTTTGAAGTTGGTGCGAAGCTCTGCAAAGGTGTTCCAGTCCTTGGTCTTGAAGTCCTGCGGCAGTTTGAGTTCAGCGGCGAGATGCTCCTCGTCCAAACTGTCCAGATAGACGCACACAGTGCCGCCAAGCGCATTGTCGCAGGCGACTTCGAGCATGATGCTCTTCTTCGGATCGTCCCCGAAATCGACGACGCCAGGGCAGAGCGTGGCGTAGGAAACATAGTCGATATGGCCCCGCTCCCTGTTGACGTGGCAACCGTTGGCGTATGCGCTGTCGATGAGATTGCCGCCTTTGGCGGCGTCAATTGGCTTGGTTTCAGGCCAGTCTGTCTTTGCGAACAGGTCTTTGTCGTTTAAGGTTGTCCTGGCAATGGCGAAGTTCTCGTTGATTTTCGTCATCAGGGCTTCGGGGCGTTGTCCCGCAGGATAGGCAAGAATGAGCATAACCATCTGGGGATTAAGCAGATATGGAATTACAGCCGTTTTTCCGCTGGCCTTGCCTCTCTGCACCTTGTCCGAATCGCTGTATAGGACTTCATATTCGCAGTTTTGCGACGGAAGCTCAAAGCAGACGACATTCGAGTGCGGTGTGCGCTCTGTGTTGATGAGAATGACGGCACGGTTTCCCTGGAAGTCCCATGCGGCGCACTGCACCTGTGGCTTGGTGACATCCCTCGTGCCGAACTGGCTCCAGCGGCGTCTGTTGCGCGGCATCTCCTGCCTCATGACGGGCGGACGCGCCATCTCGCCGCAGTTGAAGAAATCAAGAAGAGCGCGCCGCGTCCAGGCAAGCCGCTTGACATAGCGGCGCAAATCCGTGTTGTTGGGGACCGTGAATTCTCCGAGGCCGAAGAGTCCAA
>JAFSTJ010000606.1 GCA_017450525.1 Victivallales bacterium
ACGCTTCCTATACGCCAAGTGCAGAATACTGTTCGTTGTACTCCTACAACTCCTTAATAATAAAGGGATAACTGTGATGTAAAATGGCTTGGCTTGCCTTGCCAGAAGGTCTCTAAAAGTTATATTCATGCCTTATGTTTTGCCTGATGTGAGGGGAGGGCGGGGATGTATGAAATCTTAATGATTTTGCAATGAACAACGAACTGCTTTGGATATTGGTTTTTCTGGTCGATTTCAGCGCTTTGCTGCTTGTCTATAAGTTTCTTGGAAAACTGGGGCTCTTCGCGTGGGTGGCTATGGCGACGGTAATCGCGAACATCCAGGTCATAAAGGTCATACAGTTATGCGGTGTCACCGCCACGTTGGGCAACGTCCTCTATGCCTCGATATTCCTTGCCACGGACATCTTGTCTGAAAACTATTCCAAGAAGGACGCCGCACTGGCCGCTCTCATCGGATTCATAAGCATGCTGGCCCTGCCTATTATGATGACATTTTCGCTGTGGTTTACTCCAGGCGAGGGTGACTTCTCGCAGGATGCCCTGAAGACACTGTTCGGCGTTGTGCCGCGTGTGGTGGCGGGCTCTGCTGTGGCATACGTGGTCAGCCAGTTCCACGATGTGTGGAGTTACCATGCCATCAAGGGGAAAATGCCGTCCACCAAAATGTTGTGGCTTCGCAACAACGGCTCGACGCTTGTCAGTCAGTTGCTTGATTCAGTGATTTTCGCCACCATTGCCTTCTACGGGCTCTATCCCACCCGCGTTTTCCTGCAGATTGTTGTGACGACCTATCTGCTCAAGGCGGTCTGCGCACTTCTGGACACGCCATTCATCTATCTGGCAAAATATCTGCATGCGCATGGCCATGTCCGAGAACACTGACATATATTCTTTGAACCTGCGTAATGGGAGACGCTGAGTATGAATGTGGGGCTTGCGGGTGAACTTTTGTTTATTGCAGGCGTGATTATCTCTGTTTGCACCATACTGACTGTGCCCCTGATGAAAAGCATAGGCTCTTTCTTCCGATGGCTGTTCTGGGGCAAGACACATTATGGCAGACCACAGCCAGTACTAGGCCCCGCAAAGGCGATGCGCATGCAGAACAATCTGGCTGAAGCAATTGACTATCTGGAGGCGCTCATCAGCGAATATCCCGACCTTGCTGTTGGCTATATTGAAATCATGGACATCTATGCCACGGACCTGAAGGACAAGGAGAATGCCACAAGCATTTATAATCGTGGAAAGGCAAATGTCAGGGGAAGGGACGAACGCCAGAAACTCGACAACGCATACAAGTTCTTTATGACTGATTGAGGCTCACCTTCTTGGGCGGCCAATGTCAGTTTACTGTATTTCATTAAGGCTATGTTTCCCGATAGGGCAGGTAAATGATATTTATATGCGCGGCCATTGGCCGCGCATTCAGGACGCAGGATTTTCTTGCGGCCTTTATATCGGTACATACATGAGCTACTGGAAGTCACGCGTTCTGAATTCGCGGCCATTTGGCAGCGCACATGAATGTCAATCGGTTTCCCATTACCTACCCACATAAAAACATAGCTTTTCTATAACTTGTGGGATTTGCGGGAAATACTTGTTATCTATGAACACTCAATGTCATCTGTCAATAGTACGTTATCAATCAGCTATACCGTGCAGTAATGTTGTTTTTTTCACAGTTTGCTGTGAACATAATTCAGTTCTATGAGCAAAATCAACGTATTTGCAATGTCATTTCACAGGAACAAGCGCAACACGGAAACCAACGAAGTTGTAGCGAAGAGTTGGCTCATAGCATTCGCGGCTCGCGGAACGGCATTCTTCAGGATCGGATGTATGACCTCCGCCACGTGTCACGCGGAAATCACCTTTTATCTGCCCGTTGAGGAACTCCGGATCGGAGGCGTAGTCCGCTTCATACCAGTCGCGACACCATTCTTCGACATTGCCGTGCATATCGTACAGTCCCCAGGCATTGGGCTTTTTCTTTCCCACGTTACGGCGGGGCAAAAAATTGTCTTTATACCACCCAATTTTGGCGAGATTGACGCATTTCCCAAATCTGTCAGTTATGTTCTTGCCGCTGTTCAAGGCTGTGGTAGTGCCAGCTCTGCAGGCGTATTCCCATTGGGCCTCTGTGGGCAAGTCAAACTTGTAGCCCGCAGGGCATGTTGTCATTTGGTTCAATTTTGAGCAGAATATTTTTGCAAGATGCCAGGAGACATTGTCCACAGGAAAATCTGGATAACTAAAATCACTGGGATTCCTCCCGATGACAGCCTTATATTGCCTTTGGGTGACAGGATACATTCCAAGCCAATAGTCCTTGGTCAGGGTGACACGATGCTGTTCTTCATTATAGCCTCTTCCTAATTCGTCTTCGGGACTTCCCATCATAAAACTTCCCGCCTTGATCTTAATCAAAGTGAGTGTGACTTTATTTCCCAAATCAATCAGCAGTTCCTCGTTGTCATTCATTGTCTGGTCTGAATTCTGTTGCATATCGTAACTCCTTTTTCATTGTTGATGGGTGTACTTCAAGATGTTTGCATTCAAAATATCCTGTCTTGATATCACGGTATTTCATTTCAGGGGTTTGCTGGTTCTGGACTTCACTTGGCACCCAGTCGTTTCAGCAATTCCAGAACAGAGGGTTCCGCATTGTGTGCCTGAGCAATTTGCAGGATGGAAAGGCCTCTTTTGGTTTTAACCGCGAAATCGGCTCCTGCTTTATGCAGCAGCGTGATGACTTCCTCAATATCTCCTCCTGGATGACAAACGGCGCAGGCCAGCGGTGTAAAGCCGGCTGGCGTTTTCTGATTGACATCGGCACCAGCATCAAGAAGCATGGCGACAATTTCAGCACGCTGATTGGTACCCCAAGTGGAGGTTATGGCGTGAAGCGGAGAACGGTAAACAACGCCAGCAGTCAAATCGTTTCGAGACCAGTTTGTGTTCACGGGACATCCTTTGTCCAGCAGATAACGGCAGACGCGAGCCCGTGGGTGGTGGTTGGAGACATTGGCTGCGACACAGTTCAAGACATAGGTTTTCGAGAGCGGCAGACTGTGTTTGGAGATAAGTTCCAACGTCTCGATGAGATGATCTTCATCGGATAACTCATTTTGAGCAGCGATTTCCAATGGCAGCAGTTTGTCGTTTTTTTTGCCCAGCACTGGTGATTTGTCAATCGGAACGCCATGCTTGATGAGTGCCCGCAGGGCCTCGATGTTATTCTCTCTCGCTGCCAATTCAACAGGGGCGGGGTAATTCTTGCTCGCGCCAAAGGGATCAAATCCCTTGTCCAGAAGATAACTCGTCGTCTCCTGAATATTACCTGTTCGAATATGACTTGCACAGACGGTCTGAAGTAGGTTCCGATACTTTTTATGATAATTGTGAAGTTCTGCTCCCTGGTTCACCAAATATGCTATGCCTTCATAAAAGCCGTATTCAGCCATAACGTCCAAGACAGATCTGGCATCCAATATCCACACTTTGCGCGATACCGCATTCACATCAGCGCCTGCATCAACGAGAAGTTTCACGGTTTCAAGCGATTGGGAGAAGGCTGCAAAATGAAGCGGCGTGAATCCCCGATTGTTGATGTATTTCGCATCCGCTCCGATTGAAAGCAGATACGCTACGACATCGGCATGGCCGCATTCCGCAGCGATGCCAAGTGGAGTCCGATGTCCATGATCCAGACGATTATCCCCCGCCCAATTGTCGCCAATTTCGGTGATGTCGAAACCGTTTTCCACAACAAATTTGACGACATCCAAGCAAGGAGTGACAAAGGCATCCCACCCAATCTTCTTGACGCACCATCGTTTATATCCTGCTGCCGCAAGTTTCCGCATCGCGTCAATGTCTCCGACGGTGACCGCCGCTTCCGCCAGCTCGTCTGTCGGATGGGAAAGATTGGCGGATTTTAGTTTTGAAAGCCATTCTCCAAAACAACCCGATCTTACATAGAAATAATCACTGTCTTTTGTTTTTTTCAGCCATTCCTTCCAGATTTTTATCTGTTCCTTTGTTCGTTTTTCCTCCTTCGGTTCCTGCTTTGTTTTCATAACAGATGTAAATTTCGGAATCGAGGCAAGCTCGTCTTTGAGGCGTTTGGCAGCGGCGTCAAGCGCCAGTTTCTGCCAGGCTTCGGGGCCATTGCCGAAATATCTGCCCAAGCGCAGAGCCACATCGGCAGTAATGGCTTCTTCGCTTTTTAGCACGGCACTAATCAGTGAAACTGGAACATGAATGTCTTTCGCCAGTTTTTGCCTGCTGATTTTCAGTGATTTCAGTTGTTCTTCTAGAGTCATTGTTAGTTGCATCTTTTCATGGGGTTCACGAGGTGATCTCTGGCTTGCAATCG
>JAFSTJ010000607.1 GCA_017450525.1 Victivallales bacterium
AGTATAACTTCAATAGATATCCACTTTCAAATTGCGAAATTCAAGTGGATCCTTGCTTAGGATGAAGATGGAGAATGAGACAGCGCCTGGCCAGCGGCGAAGCTGACCGCCTAGCTCCTTAAAGTCAGCGCCTAGCTTTACACCCGAATCCGTGTAGAAATGTGTTGCCATTGGTGAATACAGTGCCAGGAAGCTTCCTGCTGGAAACGCCTTCTTGATTGGCTTGTCCAGGAAAATACCCCAGTCGCCGCCATATTGTTCTATGTTGACTGTCTTGCCGATAATGGATTGCGCAGGCAATTGTTCGCCAACGCCTACCAATTTACCGCATATCCACTGTGATGCATCAAAAGTCCACAGTTTTGTATCCCCCACTTCGGCTGGTCGTGAGAGCTTGATAAGCGTGCCTGGCACGCGATTGATGTCAGTTCCCTGAATGGAACCGCCATTTGCCTTGAACTGAACAATTCCCAAATATACGGAAGCATTGCCGCCCTCTGGCTTGCGAAAATCGCCAGAAATATAGTATTTGCGTCCTTCCTCAAAACGTATTTTTTCAGCGGAAATAACGCTGGCATGAGCTGTGTTTGTCTTGAAAATAAAGCACTCAGGGGAGCTTTCCTTAACCTGCGGGTTTTTCCAGGTCGGTTTCTTCGTATCGATTATCTGCCCCTGCGGGCGTGCCTTGTCCGCCTTGTCAGTAGGCGAGCTGCTTGTTGCTGGGGGAAAATCCTCTGTGAATTCCTGTTTATTGTCATTCACCAGCCTTGGAAGAGACACCCACTGCATATCCGAATTGGAGCCGCCCTTGTAATCCACCCTCTGGGAAAACAGAATGCGCTGCCCCTTGAACTGCCCCACTGGTATGCACCAGCGCCTGAACTTCAGGTCAAACTTCTTAGCCTTTTCGTCATAGCAGTCAAAGGACTTTATCTCCTTTCCATTCACCAAAGCGGTGACCTTGCTTCCATCGCCGTATTTTGACTGGTCATTCTTGAATGTGAACTCAATTGCGGCATCATCGGTGGCCACATCGAAAATAGTGTCTATGGACTTGAAGCCAAAACCATGTATGTGGAAATGATTGACTCCACCTATCATCTTGCGCAAGGCTGGAAGTCCCAAAGGCTTGTCCTGCTGCAGGCCGCTGCCCTGGTTTATGCAAAGCACCTGAGGTGACGCCATCAGGAACTTCTCTGGTAGAAGCAGAACACGCAAAGGCAGCTCGCCTGAAATCTTCCCTACAGGCGATGGTTTGTCATTAACATAGCTTATGGAATATTCAGCAGGGCATTTGTATGACAAATCCATAGTCCCCTTGCCTGTGAACTCAGCATAGATGTAGTTGCCCTGACGCTCGTAGAAGAAACGCAGTGCCACATTCTCGGGCAATTTGCCAAAGGAAACAGACGCCCTTATTTCATCCTTGCCACGCGGGAAGAGCGCATAGTTCTCATCTGGATTGAGACCGTAGATGCCGTCCTCGTCCTGACATGGCCAGCCTGGCAGATAAAGGCCTGGCGCCTTTACGCTGCTGGCGCAATCCACTCGGCCATACAGTGGCTTGCCATCTGGATCCAGCATTTGCTGAAGTTGCCCATCATCGCAATAGCGATAAAGCGCACCCTTGTCATCCTGGTACATGGAACGCACGCCAGCAGGATAGCGTTTTTTGGGGAAATATGGAGTAAGGTGCCTATTTGTGAAGATGCTGGAGCGCAATGTTAGGTGGTCAGCAAAGCCGTTTCTGATGTCGATGTTGCCGCTTGGCGAGAACATTCCCATTCCATTGGTGGCATCTGAAACCGCGCTGACAAGATGCTTGTGGAAGGCATCACCCGTATTGATCACAGGCACCCATGGACGATAGCTGTATATGTAGGAAGTCAATGGATGCTGGCGATGTATGCGCCACTTGCGGAATGGACGCCATGCCCAGAATTGCGCATAGTTCAAAGGCCATTTGACGGTGTGCGCTATAGGCTCGGGTCCATATTCAGAGCCCATCGGTGTGTTTGGCATGGCCTCCAGCATGGCCTTGGCAAGAGCGCAGTTTCCCTGTGCGCCGGAAAGCCCATCCACATAGCCATTGCCGTTTTCCGAGGTGCAGCCCAATGTGTCCTGATAGTTCGCATCCGTGCCAGAACTGGAGTTGACCTCCTTGATCTTGCCCACGATATACTTGCGCCAGCCTGGAGAAAGCGGGTCGCCGTAGATCAGCCTGCCTGGTTTGATATTGGCGAACTGATCCTTCCCCTGAGCCGCGTTGAGCGTGCCCACCATGTTCTCGTTGGCCGCGCTCTTCTGCCCCTTGTAGGAATTGATGTTAAGCTTGCGGATAAGGAAGAAGTCCCCCACATTGTCGGCTTTCCACGCCTTGGACTGGTATTCGGCGCAGAGTGCGCATACGTAGCACATCATCTTGAAGCCATGCTTGTGGGCAAGAGCCACTTCGCCTGGATATTCGTCACGCAGAGTATAGTCAGGCACACCTGCCGTAAAACCCAACTTGCGGGCCTGCCATGTATGGATCAAGACACAGTCTGCGGGCATAAATTCCTTAATGCGCTTTGCGGATGCCTCGCTTAATTTGCCATCGGCGATGGCATTGATTTTGTTCGCCCATGGTATTGCATCGCGCTTCGCGATTTCGGCGGCAAAACGCTTCTGGTACCAGTTCCTGTATGGAGTCGCAGCCGCAAGCCATCCTGCGTCATCAAATGCGTCCAGCTTGAAGACAGGTGTTTTCACATTAGTTGTGTCATCGTATGGCAGCAAGGTGTTCAATTCCATTGCAAACCAGGAATTCTCCTTGCCCCTGCCGAAGAATGTGAAATACGGGCGGAACGTGTCATCCTCGTACCAGAAGCCCAATGCGCTGTCTCCCAGCTCGTATGTCATGATCTTCGCCTCATAGTAAGTGCCGCTGTCCTGAAGCGAAATAATGCCAGGTTCACCGCTTGCGTCATATTCCAGTCCACCAAACGAGGGCAGAATGAAACGCCCCTTGCCATTGATATTCTCAAGCGGGACAGCAATGCCAAATACACCCTTGGAGGCGGAATAACCCTGTGCTGTCATGGCAAGTGAGCCGTTCCTGTCCTCCTCAAAGCATATTTCCATTGCATCCTCAGGGAAGAAATCCACGCCATCACCGAGGCCAGCCCACTTTGCGGTAAATATAGTTCCTTTCTTTTCGGTTGTGAGCTTGGAACGGCTGTCGGGATAATGGTAGATGCGTGTCTTGATATTTGCGGGCACTGCATGGTTTACACGTGGGTCGCCCCATGGAAAATGTATCTTGGAAAGCTCGTTGCCACGCCCTGTCATGGAACCTACGCCTGACACGACCGCCCTGGCCTGGGTGGCAGGGCTTGATATGACCGTTTTTTTTGTGCGTATGCCGATTATCCTGCCCTCTTTTACAGTGACGGTAATACGTTTTGCTTTAATTTCAATCGTACCGTCCTCTGAAACGCTGCTTTGAAGTTCCGCCTTGAGACAAACTGACGTGCCAAGCAAAAGACACAATGCATAGAATAATACTTTTCTCATTTTGTATCACCATCCGTTTGTTGTACGCCCCAGCCAGAAAACCAGTCCCTTAGGATTGCCAGTGTTGACTCCAGGTCCAATGCTCAGCACATACCACTTGTCGAGGGGTTCATTATGGCCGTCAAAGAATGTCACGTTGCTCTTGCTGCTGTGCCTGAAGCAGAAGCTGCATGTCTGGGAATTCTTCTCTGCCGCGCCAATCAGCATATATTGAGCCGCGCAATTGTAGTTGTTAAGATGGTAGCCGAAGCCGTCGAAGAAGAAGCAAAGGGAGCTTGGCATCTTGATTTCCGTACGCTTGTGCCATTCGGGAATCTTGGTTGCATCCGTGGAGAAAGGCAGAAAAGTCCTGTTGCAGGTGTAGTGGGCATTGCTCAATGTGGTGTAAGGCCAGCTGCCGTATTGATCCACATGGGGCTGGGATGGACATGCTATGATACTTTTAGTTGCCCTGCTTGAATCATTGGTGATTCCTGGGATGAGGTTCTCCTTCTGCATCATCCTGAAGAACATTGTGCCTCCAGCAAGCACGGGGACAAGGTAGTCCTCATAGTTGTCCATGTACATATACGCCGCCAGGAATATGTGCTTCTGGTTGTTAACACATGAAATCTGCCGTGCCTTCTCCCTGGCCTTGCTCAATGCGGGAAGCAGCATGGCAGCAAGAATTGCAATTATTGCGATTACGACCAGCAACTCAATCAATGTGAATTTCCGTTGTCCCATTTTTGTTCCTTTTGTTTTCTATGATCGAATTTTGTTCCTTATTGTTTCTATATCCAATATAGATTTCAGGTACCATGTAATTGTACCAAGAATTAATCGTATTCGCAAGTCCTATCTGCTTTTTAAATTGCAACGTTGATATCTTTTATCCAAGAACAGGTGGAATTACCTGTTACGCAACAAAATCTTCCCTATCGCTGGCGTGCCTCTATTACCGACATTAATGGATTGCAATGCAAAAATTGCAAATACTGCTTGAAAAATGAGGAGTTTAGGTTAAATTCCGACAAATTTTAAAACAAACTAATTTGTAATGGAAGTTTCACTGAAAGAAGGGAGCTTTTATGACGTGGGAAATAACAGAGGAAGGCAACGTACTGAATGTTTCGATTGAAGGCCGCTTTGTGGCCGCAATGGCGCCAGCTCTTCGTGATGAGCTGATTGGCAAGATGAAGGAAGGCACGAATGTGCTTTTCAATCTGAGCAAGATGGTTCACATTGATTCCAGCGGCTTAGGCGTGCTGGTTCAAGTTCTGCAAAAGGCCAAATCCTGTGGTGGGAAGGTAATCCTTGCAGCCTTGCAGGCTGGTCCCAAAATCGTGTTTGACATCACCAAGATCAATCGCGTGTTTGATATTGTACCAAACGTGGAAGACGCAAAATTCTAATTTTCATCTGTCTTTTTCTTGCGGATTAGCACAATGAAGATACTTGTATCTTGCATACCCTACGATAGTGGAAAAAGCGGGATTTCCGTATACACAAGGGAACTAGTGTGCGAACTTGTCAGGCAAGGGCACTCAATCACATTGTTGCTTGAGCCTGGAATCAGCTGCGCAGACCTAGGCGTGTCATGCAATGTAATAAATGCCCCCAACTGGACAAAGAAGGCGGTTTTCAGCATGCTATGGCATCTTATGGTGCTTCCATTCTGGATATTGTGCAACAGAGGCAAGTTCCAGGGCATGATAATATGCGCGGCAAACAGGCGCGTCTGCGCCTTCTACCCGCTTCCCACCATTGCCACGGTCCACGACCTTGCTAACTTCCATATCGAAGACAAGTATTCCAAGTTGCGGATGTTCTACCTTGCGCACATATTACCATTCTTTGCCAAAAGGGCATGGCACCTTGTGGCGGTCAGCGGGGCGACTAAATCGGATCTACTTGAATACTGGCACTGCAAGGATAGAGATGTAAGTGTGCTCTACAATGGGTGCGTAGCAATACAGAAGCACTGGACAGAGAAGCATGGCGCCTCAATCCTTTACATCTCGCGCATTGAACATCCAGGCAAAAATCATCTCCGGCTAATCAACGCCTACGGGACTCTGGACCATGACTTGGCAAAACAGCATCCCCTGGTACTGGCTGGCGCGGACTGGAAGGACGCGAAACTCGTGCACGAGGCAGCCCAAGCCTCTCCCAATGCGGACTGTATCCGCTTCACTGGCTTTGTGAAGGACATTGGAAAGCTATGGGCTGAGGCTGGATTCTACGTGTTTCCAAGCTTGTTCGAGGGCTTTGGACTGTCCCTGGTGGAAGCCATGGCATACGGTATTCCCTGTGCATGTTCAAACAATGGCTCACTTGGCGAGATTGCAGGTGACGTGGCAATCACCTTTGCACCAGAAGACGAGGAGGGAATCGCAAATGCCTTGAAGCAGCTGCTTGAAGAAGGACCAGAGGAGCGGGAACAACGCATTGCACGAGGAATAAAGCATGCCAGGCAGTTCTCATGGGGCAAGCATGCAACTGGAATAATCAAGCTACTGGAGGCAAATGGACGCTGACACGGTAAAACTGTTTGCCATACCAGTCGCCAAAGTCACCAGCGAGCAGGCACTTGAGACAATTGTCGAAATGGCCAAGTCAAACAAGGGGCGTCCCAAATTCGTGGCCACGCTGAATGTGGATTTCGTGTCCAATGCGGTAGGATGCTGGCCATTCAAGGGCAATGATGAACTCTGGGGCTACTTGAAAAACGCAGATTTTGTTACGGCGGACGGCATGCCCATTGTACTGCTTTCAAAGATGCTTGGCTCTCCACTTCCAGAACGTGTCACGGGGGCTGACCTAGTGCCAGCTATTTTCAGGCGCTTTGCGGAAGAAAAGCTTTCCATCTATGTGCTGGGTGCCTCACAGCCAGCACTAGACGAGGCACTTGAGAAGCTTCCCAAGGCAAGAATAGCGGGATTGGACACGGATTTTGTCAAGTTGGATGAGGAGCAGCCAGAAATCATAGAGCGCATCAATGCAGGCAAGCCCGACTTGCTTTTCGTGGCATTGGGCAATCCCAAGCAGGAACTCTGGATGGGAAGGAATGCTGACAAGCTCAAAGTGCCCGTGATGATTGGCGTTGGCGGCACATTCAACTTCATTTCAGGAAGGGTGAAGAGAGCGCCGCGCTGGATGCAGAAATGCGGTCTGGAATGGTTCTACCGCATAATACAGGAGCCTGGCAGACTCTGGAAACGATATGCATACGGCCTTTTCAAGTATTCCTGGCTATCCGCAAGGCATCTGTTCAAGAGGGACTTCAAATGAAAATCGCGCACATATTGAGAAGACTCTCGTTTGACGACTGGGGTGGAACCGAGCAGGTGGTCTGGAACATTGCCAAGGCGCAGCTCAAGGCAGGCCATGAGGTCAGGATATTCGCGACCACAGCACTCTGCAATACACCACGCGAACAAGTGGAAGGACTTGAGATATGGCGTTTCAAGCCAATCTATCCATGGTGGCCCATGAGCGCAAAATTGACAGCTGAGCTGGACAATAAAGGCGGGAATCCATTTGTGCCAGGGCTTGCAAAAACATTGTGCCAATGGTCGCCTGATATTGTGCACTGTCATGCCATGGGACGCATTGCGGAACTTTGCCTTAGAACCGCCAAGAAAATCGGAGCAAAAAGCATTGTTTCGCTCCATGGCGGGTCTTCCAACATCCCAGAGGCCGAGGCCAAAAGCCTAAGGGCTCCCACCAGGGGGCTTTTCCCTTGGGGAAGGATACTAGACAGCGCATTTGGCTGGAGGCGCAAGATACCAGAGGATGCGGAGGGCATTGTATGCGTCGGGCAGGATGAGTACGAGCACTATTCAAAAGTGCATCCGCATGTGCTGTATCTTCCAAACGGCGTGGATGTATCCCTCTTCAAGGAGAATAATGCATTTTCCCCTGACGAAGAGGAAAAGGACAATATCGTTCTTTCTGGCCTTCGTGTGCTTTGCGTCGCTCGCATAGACCGCCAGAAGAACCAGATGATGCTGGTGGAGGCGCTTGCCAAGCATCCATTCATGAAAGTACGCCTTGTAGGTCCAGTGACGCAATCTGACTATCTGGAGGAACTGAAGCACCGCGCAGAGGAGCTTGGCGTAGCTGAGCGCTTTATGTATGCTGGGGCGCACAAGCCAGGAAGCCAGGAACTTATTGACGAATACAAGGAGGCGGATGCCTTCGTGCTTCCCAGCAGGCATGAGCCTTTTGGGATAGTGGTGCTGGAGGCCTGGGCCGCAGGGCTCCCAGTGATAGCCAGCAATGTGGGAGGATTGGGACGCCTATGCGCAGCACACCCAGAGGCTGCATTGGTTTTCCAGCCAGGCAGTCAAGCCAGCCTTGACGAGGCGTTGA
>JAFSTJ010000608.1 GCA_017450525.1 Victivallales bacterium
AATGGCCAGTCAGGTACAAAATCATACTGTACCAGCTGGCCTTCCACAACTGTGGCTTGACTGCCCTAACTTAAATCGACAGCCTATGTTGCAAAGCATCTTCGATAAATCCTACTCAATATCAATGGCTGACCCATTACCGTCAGGATGGAGGTAGAGCAATACGCGGGCATACGCAAATGTTTCCGCACGACTGGGCACCCAGATTGGCAAGAACATTGTTGCTTGCCCGCATATCGTTCTACCTTCATCCTGACGCGCGGCCAGGCCGCGCGGAAAGGCGTGCCGCAGAACAATCGCGCTGAAATCAGGAAACCCGCCTTTTTCTCTTTTTCGCCCTTGAAAGAAATTGTATTGTGTATAAATTGGGGAGTGCCATTGTTTTTACTGGAATCACACACTAACAAATGAGGAGAAGATGATGTTCAAACTTAGGGCGTTTTTAAGTGCAATTCCGCTGTTGGGTTTGCTTTTCGCTGCATCTGCGGAAGATGTGAAGTTGTTTTTGCCAGAGACGATATACGCCGTGCCTGGCATTGAGATGAACGTTTATTTCAACAACATCGTGACTGTCATCAATCCGGCAAACTATGTGTTTGACGTGAATTGCGAGAAAGGCGTCAACCAGTTGAAACGCTGGTGCTTCACGCCAGAAGACGCCGATGTGGGCAGTTATGATTGGAAAATCCAAGTCATCAGCCAGAACGGCACGGTCGCAACTGGTGAAAGCAAGTTGGTGGTGCTGCCCAGAAATGCAGGCGAGGGCAAGAAGATTGCAATGCTCATGGTGGGCGCCAGCCAGACCAATGCGGGACACTATCCCAACCGCGTGACTGAATTGATGATGCGCCCTGGAAATCCAGATTTCACGCCACTGGGCACAAAGGGTTCAGGCCCTGGAAAGCATGAGGGCTATGGCGGCTGGCGCTGGGAGAGTTTCCTCACACGCTGGGGATATACAGGAAAAAGCAAGAATGACGGCATGCACCCAGACCGTCCAGTTGGCTTCAACAGTCCGTTCATGTTCCCCGCCAATGGAAACAAGGATGACAAGGACGGCGTCTTTGATTTGAAGCAGTATTTTGACAAGAAATGCGATGGCAAGCTGCCTGACATCGTCTCTTTCCAACTGGGATTGAATGACTTCTTCCTGGCGGATGACACCACAATCGCCGAGATTACGGAAAATTCTCTCGCCAATATGGAGAAGTTGATTGCGGAATTCAGGAAACTTGAGCCTGCGCCGAAAATCATGATATTCCAGCACATACCTGGCGCTGGCCAGGATGGCTTTGGAAAAAGTTACAGATGCGGCAGGACCAGTTGGCAATACCGCAAGAACCTGGACCACTACAACCGCATGTTGCTGAAGAAAGGCAGGGAACTGAATGTGACCGTGGTTCCTGTTTACATCAACATTGACACAGAGAACAACTATCCTCTGCTGGAGCAACCAATCAATCAGGAAAATCCCGCATTGACAGTGAGGCAGGACAATGGCGTCCACCCTGCAAAGGCAGGCTACTACCAGATGGGAGATACTCTGTATTGCTGGATTAAATCCTTGCTTGTGGAAAAATAAGGCAATTGCCGCATTGTTCCGCTATGAATTATTAACTTAAATAAGCAAGAGGAAAATAAAATGAAAAGACGCATTTGCATGCTTGCACTTCTGCCCTTGGTGTTGCTTGCCTTGGGATGGAAGGAGAATTTCAATGAACTGAAAACCTCCAATAAGTCAGAAGAGGGAAAATGGTATCTGAACCAGGATGCTGCCATGACAGCCAGCAATGGCAGTTTCGAGGCAGTGGCCACGAAAAATCAACCCAGGATATCCAGGCGCCTTCCACGTGACGCCCGCGGCAAGTACCTGCAAATGCGAATTGACGATGGAACACGGCGCGTGCTCTTTGACATGAACAATTCATTCTTCACGGACTGGTTTTCCCCGCGTCCAGGTCTATTCACCATTCCCATCAAGGAAAGTGCGCGTCCAGACGGCAAGAAACCTACATCCTTCGGCATCAGGATGAATGGTAAACTGAAGTTCAGCGAACTGGCATTGGTGGATGAAAATGCTGTTGACGGCGTATTCATCACTATTCTGGACGGAGAAGGCAAGGTCAAGGATGCAAACACGCCAGGCGTGGCAGGGGACACGGTCTGCATAGAAATGCAGGTCAAGGACAAGCCGGACAATCTGGCGCTGTACTTGTATCAAATCAACGGCACCACCAACTGGGCATATCGCGGGCGCTTCGAGGCGCTGACGCTGCCTGGCGTGCCGATAGAATTGAAGGAATGCGAGATTCCAGGCCGCTATCGTGCCACCTTCAAGTTGCAGAAGTTGCAGGCGCCATTGAAAATCGATGGCAACAAATTAGTGGCTGCAATCAACTTCTTTGGCGGCGACCTCAATAACAGGGGCTTCTACTATGGTTTCTGTGCCAATCCAATCGACATAGAGGCAGGCGTGGCAGAGACGCAGGATACAGACTTGCTGGTCTATGACTTCGGGCCGCCCACAGGCGAAATCGCGCCAGACGCAATTGCAATCAACAACAATTCGAAGCATCCTTCGTTCCGCTGGACCAAAAGACCCTACAGTTATATGGTAGGCGGTCGCAAGGAACTTGATCCACTGCTGATCGACTGGGCAGAAATCAAGGCAAATAGTTATGCCGAAATGGAAATCAAGGTCAAGCCAGGCAAATACAAGGTTGTGGTAGGACTTGGCGGCGCCATTGCCAGTTGCTGGCTGCACCACGTGCGTCGTCCGCTACGAGCAACGATATTCATTAACGGCAAGCAGGAATGGGAGTACAATGCGCCAGAAAGCGAACGCTTCACGCTGATGGACGTTGAGGCAAAGGTGACGGACAAGCTCTTTGACAAATACATTGCCCCCCACCTGAAAGACCCTGCATTCGATGTGGATTGCGCGAATGGGGCAATCAAAATCAAGGTAGCGGCCAGCCAAAAGACGGCCACGCCCTTGAATTATGTGGCCGTATTCCCCGCCGAAGACAGCAACTCCGCCGCCCGCCTGGCAAGAATGCAGGCAGCACGCAAGCAGGTTTTCAACGAGTTCTGGCAAATCATAACCCCAAGTGAAAAGGCGTTGCTGTCGCCTCTCAGCATCAAGGAATACGAGGCGCAGGGCAAGGACTTTGCAATCTACGCCCGCGAAAATCCTTACGAATATATCTTCCTGAAAACACGCCCCTCTCTTTCAGAGGTCGGCGCACCGCTGCGCATACTAGCGGCACAGGGGCAATATGGCGTGGGCACCATTCTGCTACACACCTTCGTTCCCGTGGAAAATGCACAGGTCAAACTGGACTTGCCAGATTTCCCAGGCGCCACGGTTTCATTCATTATGCCTTTCCACTTTGTTTCCCACCAGACGCGCAGGTGCTATATCGCGCCCAACCACTACATGCCATTCGGCGTGCGCAGCCTGATAAAGGACCAGAGTTACGGCGCTCGCCTCTGCTTCAAAGTGCCTGAGGCAATGAAACAGGGCACATACAAGGGCGAATTGACTTTCAGCGGAAACAAGCAAGTTGCAAAACTGCCTATTGAAGTACGCGTGATTGGGGAAAAGTTGCCTGAACTGAGCGACCACCTTATCGCCATGGTAGGCAATGCAGAGGATGTTGCCAAAGGCTATCGCTTTGAGCGCGAGGCATTGGGCTGCACCACCGCATTGGTTGAATACGGGCGCACCAGGGACGCAAAGTTCAAGACAGATGAAAAGGGCATGCCCATTGACGTGGACAGGGACAAGGAACATGTGAAGAGGTCCTTCGAGCGCTACAAGGAGGCGGGCTTCCCCTGCAAGACGCCTTTCATTCACCTGGGTGCCGCGGCGAATCGCCTGGACTACTACAGGCAGGGACCATACAAGATATACACCAAGGAATATGAAATAGCTTATAAATTGCAGCTAGAATTGATAGTCGAAATGGCAACCAAATACGGCGGGTGCACCAGCGTGATCGCGGACTTGGGCGGCGAAATGGGCTATGGCCTCAATTTCCCGAAACAGGAAGTGATGGATGCGGCGAAGGAAGTCTTCAAGCAGACTGTGCGCGTGCCAGGAATGCTGGCCTCCTACCGCTGCAATTGTTCAGAGACCACAAAGCAATTCTATCCATACTTGCAGGTACAGGGTGTGCGTGATCCAGGCAGTTGGCCAGTATCTGACGAGCAGAGCAACTTTGGCAAGAACAAGCACCTCTACACTTATTCGATAGAGGGACGTTTCCAAAATGGACTGCACTCCTGGGCGCACGGCGCACGCGGCAATCTGCGTGAATTCCTGTTGTTCAGGCACCAGATTGAGTACAACTCATTCCTTACCTGCACGGGACTGTGCGGAAACTTCCCCCATCTGGAGGCAATGCCAGGTCCTGATGGCGACGTGGTGCCTACTGTGAGGTCGGACGCATTCCGCGCCTCCGTCATTGACAGGCAGTACATCCGTCTTCTGGAGAACGAGATCAAGGCATCGAAGTATGCGGAGGCAAAGGCCGAGGCCGAGGCGTTCCTTAGCATGCTGCGCTACATCGCATACACCTGGAAAAGCGAGCTTGGCATAAGCTGGATGTACACCAACAATCCATGGCCAGGCATCAGGCTGGACATGATGCGGGAAATCATCATCACCCTTTGCGAGGAATTGCGAACTGGCAAGAAGACATTGCCTCGCTTCGCGGCAATGCCAAAGGTGCTGGCTGACCCGATTCCAGAACAGCCCAAGACAGAGGATGTGCTGAAAGAGCCAGAAAGCGCAAAGGACCTGCCATACAACCATTGGAGAGACATACATACTGGCGACAGTTGGGAGAAGCAGGGTCTGCCCTACGATGGTTGCGCCTGGTACCGCAAGGCAATCAAAATACCCAAGGACTTCCAGACACCAGTTCTGCGCATTGGTTCAGCCGATGAGGAGGCATGGGTATTCTGCAATGGCAAGTACATTGGATATCATAATGGCTGGAACTCCGCATTCCAATTCCCGCTGGACAATGTGAAGGGCGGCGAAACTGCCGAAATCGCGATTTTCATCTATGATTCAATGCAGATGGGTGGCATCTGGCGTTCCGTGACCTTGCACAAGAACGAGGAAGACGCAAAGGCGAACCGCGCAGGCATCAACCAGGATCCTGGCTGGAAAATCGCCCTCAGCCCCAAAGGACGCAAGTTGGACAAGTTCGAGTTCGCCAGCGGCCCAATCGTGCCAACAAATGTGAACGACTGCGAATTGCAGGTCATGCTGGTGCCAGAAAACAACGAGCAACTTCTAGATCTGGCAAAGACGGACGTGCAGTTTGAAATACACGATACAAAGGGCAAGTTGCTGCGCAAGGAGAGCCTCGGCAAAATCGTGCCATACAACACCAGGAGAATGCATGTTTCGCTTCAGGGCATACAGGACAATGTGTGCGAGGCCGTGCTGGTAACTGGCAAAACAGAATATGCACGCTTCCGCTTCTACAGGATTCCACTCTGGAAACCCTGATGCCAGAGGCGCAGAGTTTTTAACGCAGAGGCGCAGAGACGCAGAGTTTTTTTACTAATGCTCTGTTCCCATGAGGGGTGGCAACGGCAGTTCGGCCCCGCTGGGGCCGTGGTCGCTAGTGTGGCGCATCCCCGGGCGCCGCGTTGCTGCGCCCGGGGTTTTTATGATGTTGTCAAATTGGTCGTTCGCTTTTTTTTCTAATTTCTCATTTTCAGTCTCCTTTTTTTCAAAGGCAGAACCGGGCGAGTCGATGCGACACCTTTTTCTTTGTCTGACAGAACCTGATTGCCAGTCTGCTATATCGAAGTCTCGCTCTGATTGCTTTCTGGA
>JAFSTJ010000609.1 GCA_017450525.1 Victivallales bacterium
CCACAATCCTCAAGTGCAGGTGATGGAAAACGGGCCCCGCCCTTAGGGTTGGGGTCTAATTTAGCCTGTTTCGAGGGGCTTGTCAAGTCGGCTTTTTGATTTTCAACGAATCACCTTACTTTATTATAGGCACTTGAAGAAAGTAGTTATAAAAAGTTGATATTTTGGTATTTGGGTTTATGCCATTGTCGTGCTTAACTAGATTTGCTCAAACAGCTCAATCCTCACGAATTATCATCATCACTGCCCAAGGGATAACAAAGGTACCCAAGGCAACTACAGGCGAGCCCAGCAAACGCCAGAAAAGCAGAAAACGAAAAATCCCTCCTATAATCAAGGAGAGATATGTCCACAAAATGGCATGTTCATATAGTTTTTCTGATTGTCGCCAATAGTAATTAAAGTGGAAAAAGGCACCGTCCATTATGTAAACGCCTCCTGCCAATAACGCATCCACCCCCCAAAGCTCTTCCAAAGTCAGCCGTCCACCATAAATGAAAGTGTGCAAGGTTGCAATGGAAAATAGGCCATATCCACCGAATATTATCGCACAAATAATCCCAAGCCAAAACCTGCTTTGAAGATACCAAGGCGAATTAGCAATTTGTATATCGGTGGTCATCGTACGCTTTCCCCATAATTGATTCACTGCACACTAAATATACTGTTTTATCGCCCCTTTGCCATGTTGTTTATTCTTTTTCGCTTTACCAGTATCATTGCATTTTGAAGATGGTTTGGTGTTATTTGTCTTATGCGAATGCCTCTTCCATTTGGGCTTCTATCCTCCCTAACTACCGAAACCACAGGCACAAAAAGCAAGTGTCTGGGAGCCTGGTTCGTCGCCATAATACTTCGTTTTGACTTCACTTTGAATTGACAGCAGACGCGGGGCAAGGCGTAGCCGTTCCACAATGTGTTTCCAGTCGGCGATACCCTGCCCAGGCAGCAGATGTTCATCATCCTTGCCGTGATTGTCATGGATATGGCACGTAATGACATAGGGAAGCATCGCATCAAGTTGATCGTCTTGAAAAACCACGCGATTATCATCCCATCCAATTCGAATCCATTCCGCTATTTCCTCGCTTTGTTTGTCAGGCTGTTTTTCAAGAAGCAATGCATGGCCCGAATCATAATTCAGTCCGAGGTTTGGATGCGGCATGTCATGCATGATAGACGCAAGGTATTCTCCCGTCGATGACGGCAGAAACAGATTCTCAAGCGCAATCATCACCCCTAATCGCTCTGCTTCAGGAAGCACGATTTCCAATTGACGGAGGATTCGCGCCCGCGCATTCTCCAGTTCTGCTTTCTCAAACACGCCGTATTCATCCGCCATGGCACCAACACGATGCGTTCGTGCAATATGGAATGTAATTGTCTTTGCTCCGATTTCTGCAGCTGTAACCATTGCTTTGTGCGCCATTTCCAGACACAAATGCGCCGCTTCTGGAGCGGGAAATCCAAAGGAATCGTGCGCGCCATGCGGCGCATGAACATCATATACAACCAAGTCATTCTCCCGCAAGGTGTTCTGCAAAACGCGAAGATAGTCCAAATCATCTGCAGCCTTCATTAGTTGTCGGGCATCAAGCATAACTCGCTTGACACCATACGATGCCAAGTTTGCCAATCGCCTTGGAATCATTTCCACCGTGGCATCTGCACCGAAATTGAACGAAACATCTGGCAATTTTATGTCCATCAAAACACACTCCTTCACTCCAAACGTATTCTGGCACAAGGGTCGTCCTTTCCGTCAATGGTCTTGTCGGCAATGCCTCCATCATCCCGCCTATTTGGACCAACACTCCAAATCTGGACGACCTTCGCCCGCGTTGTCTGCGGCTTCAGTTCGTATCCCTTGTGGGATGGCTCATCCTCCGCCCAGGAAGAATCCTCGGTAAGCTGAAGCACCAGCTCTGTGACTTCCGCAGTTCCGTATCGGTACAGCATCGGCTTGCCCGAAAACGGGTCGGTTGGCATATCCGAAAGCATCTCGGGGAAGTCGCCGTATTTGCGGCGATGTTCTTCCGCCCGCAGCAGTGTCTGCATGGCCAGCATACGCACGGTCAATGCGTAGAACTTGTTTCCTGTTCTATTTCCCGGAAGAAACATCCCGCTGAAGACGTATGCTGACGGTCCGGTTCTGACAAACTCCGTGAAGTCCTTCGCCAGGAATTGCAGCAGGATATACTCCTTGTCGAGCGTGCCCTGGAGCCAGAGTTGTGGATAGAAAAAGCGCAGTTGCGCAAGGGCGATGGCAATGGGTAAATCGTCTTCCGACAGTTTTCCCGTCTCCAATCCCCGCAGGATGTCTTGTATGAAAACCGCATCATAATACATTGCCTGTTGATGGATGGTGGGAATCCGCCTTTCCAGCTCAACCAGTTCTTCGGCGAGCTGGTGCAACTCTTCCTCTGTTAGAAGACGCGATTCCAGCAGTTTCTCAATGGCATCCAGGCGCAGATGTTCAACAGACATCCAGACTAGGTAGGCTCTCAGGAATGGCTCCCTCTGAAGTTCACTAGTGTAATTGACAATACGCCGATAGGCACAAAGAGCCTCGGACTTGGCATGCCTCTTGAGGAATACCCGAAGGCGACTTACCTCCATTATCGCAAATATTCTGCCTTGTGCATAATGGTCCAAATAAAGAGAGTTCAGGCGACCTGGCTTGAAGTCGTATTCTGGCATCGGAGGGATGGTGTCAAAGCGTTGTTCAACTTCAAGCAGGGACTTGGCATTTGCCTGGCAGTAATTGTCAAAGGCAGACAGAATATCGGAAGTCAAATGCTCTGGCAGTTGCCCGTCCCAATAATCTGGCGAATGATTATATGCTAACTTTTTGCCCCCAATGGAAAGCGAATATGGTAATTGTTCCATGCACTCTTTCAGCCGCTTCCAGAAATCGCCGTCAATCGTGTCCTGTCGGCGATAGTACTCTTCAAGACCTTCAGCTGACAAAGGGTGCCCGAAACGCTGCTCGACCAGTGCGCGTGTCTGCGCACATTGTCGGCTTTGCACCACAGCCGAACCCAAGAGAATGAAATAGGCGATCCAGAACACTCCCCAAAGCACGATGCCTGCCTTGCAGAGTGCGTTGCGCAGGGGCTTGCCTTCCATTCGTGCAAATGAGCGCACCAGGAAGAAAACAGCAGCCGTCATGCAAAGTACGGCAACAAGGTAGGCCACTCCCCATCCCCCTGGAGAAAACCAGTCAAATACGGCCATCCAGTCTGGCAAGCCCGAATCCCAGTAGTGAATGGCAAAGTGCTTAAGTAAATAGACGAGCGGAATCAGGCAGAACAAGCCTCCGACAATCAATAGCGTCATGGAAGCTAGCCACGAAAGGACTGGCAGCAGCGTGCGATTGCGCTTGCAGTGGACAATCAGACGCCAGGCTGCACGGAGAAAGACAACTGTTGAATAGAGCGTGATGAGTAATTGTCCTAGAGCCCATTCACTCATTTCGCGGAAAAGCTTGCCTTCCGAGAGCGTATCGAAGTCGATATGAACCAGTCCACAATCCGACAGACCAAGCACATGAAAAAGCGTGAACCACAAGCTGCTGCCGACAAAGAAAAACGTCAGCGCGAAAAACGCGCCCTGCGCAGGCTCGTCCCAAAAGAAGATTTTGCGGAGGAGGTGGTTCATGGAGGTCGTATTCTAAAACTGATTCTTTCTTTGATTTGTTACTGATTCGTTTCAAATCGATTGGGCAGATATTGGTAAGGCCCGCGTTCACAAGGATTATGAAGTTGTTCAAGCATCTTTTGTGGGAAAACAGGAAGTGCGAGTGCATCACGCAAATTACCCAGGTCAAATCGTATACCATTGGTGCGGTAGCCCATGTCCGTAGAACGACCAGCAAATGCTGAAAACAGAAAGAAGAAAGAAACACCGATTGATGCAATCTGGAAGTTCAGTTGCCAATCAGGACGAACTCGAATTAGATGCAATGCTACCCACGCCACGGAAAAGGCACCCCAAATCAGCAATCCCGCCAACAGTACAGTATTTGATACCTCTCTCATTTCAACAGAATCTGGAAGCACCGCCTCACGAAACCTTTTAGACATAAGATACGCTTGTTGAGTAAAGCCTTCCACTCCAGTATGCCTATCCGCTGAAAGAAGTTCAGTGATTATTTGCAATAGCCTGTCTTGTTCCCCATTTTGAATCATTATTTCACACTGCTTCAATGCTAGCTCCATATTACGATAATATTCTCTACGCATAGCATCAAATCTTGCCCAAATCACGAAAGCAAGCCATATAATTATGGAGAACACCGCAAACAAGGCAGCTTCTTTAATCTTGTTCGGTCGGGAGTATTTCGGATAGATGATACTCTTGATGTCTTCAGGAACTGTCATGGTCAACCATCTCTTGTTTATTCCTCTAATTAACCTCGTCCAGGCTTCGCATGGAGAGAAAATCGTGGAATCGAATATGACGAACAATGCTTGTGGAATAGTCAAGTTCATCAGTGGTAATGAGGATTTTCTGCGAAAGCGGGTCCACGTTCTCAAATGCCCTGTATTCCCGCTGGTAAGCCTTGTCATCGGCGACACTGAAGGCAACCTGGATGTAGTATTTTTTGTTACCTTTCTGCGCTAGAAAGTCAATCTCACTGCGTCCATTGTTGAAGACATTAAGTTGGTATCCCATGTACAGGAGTTCATTGTACACCACATTTTCAAGATTATGGTCAAGGTCAAAACGATTGCCCGTGCAACGAATGGAGTTCAAGGACACGTCGCCATCATAGCTCTTCCTGTGAAACGAGAGCAGTTGCTTGGTTCTGGTGGAATACTGCCCAAGAAAATCGACGGCGTATGCAGTTTCAAGATACCCGACATATTTCTGAATGGTGTTCTCTGAGCATTTTTGGAGTTGCTTGACAGCCTTGTAAATCGAGTTTGCCGAAACGATGCGGGCGTTGGAACGCAGGACAAAATCCGCAACGGCCCTAAACAGAGCCTCCTTCCTGATTCTAAAACGGACAATCAGGTCCTTGTAGATGATAGTCTCGTTCAAATCATCAAGATATCTGCGCAATGCCTCATCGGAAAACTCCAAGCGTTTGGGAAAACCACCCCAGATCAGATAGTCGAGGGGGGTGACCACCCTCCCCAGTTCCTGTGCATATTCTTGCAATTCGCAATAGACAAAAGGACGTATGCGAAAAGAAACGAAACGCCCGCTCAACGACTTCACATATTCCTTTGATAGCAGCTTCGAATTGGAGCCAGTAACAAAGACGGAATCACCTTCTAGACGCAGAGACTGGCAGACCTCCTCCCATCCATCTATCTCCTGCACTTCATCAAGAAACACATGACATCCACCAGATTTCCTTCTTTTCTTGACATATTCCAGCACCGAATCCGCATTCGGTAGTTGTGACCTCACTTCGCGTTTCTCGAACTCAAGATAGATGATATTGGAGGACCGTGCCTGTATCTCGTCCCGTACCTGCTGCATAATCACGGACTTTCCACATCGACGAATGCCTGTGATGATTTTTATCAGATCGCTGTCATAGAATGGACGTATCTGCTTCAAATAGTGTTCACGTATAATCATTTGCTTGCCTCCACAACGCTTCACATTGAATTACCTCTTAAGATAATGCAAACTTTGTGTTTTTCAAACAAAAGTTTTCACTATACTGAGAATTTTGCAATAAAACTCGCAAAGTTCTCAGTAGATTCGTTTATTTCTGGAACTGTCATGGTCTGCCGCCTCTTGTTTACTCTTCCCGCTTTTCTCCAGAAGCTCCTTGCGTTCAGGAGTGAAATCACACCACGCCAAAATGATACACGATCCTATATCGTCATCAACAACAAGAACAGGTGGGAAAAACGGGGCCCCGCCCTTAGGGTTGGGGTCAAATTTAGCCAGTTTCAAGGGGATTGTCAAGTCGGCTTTTCGATATTCAAAAAGTCACCTTATTTTTTTATAGGCACTTGAAGAAAGTAGTTATAAAAAAGTTGATATTATGGTATTTGGGTTTATGCTATTGTCGTGTTCAACTAGATTTGCAAAGACTATCCAACGACGCAGATGCAGCCTGCATTGTAATTGGAGGTGAAGCGCAGACCAAAAAGGTTTCGCGGGTTGATGGTGGTCGTGTAAGCCATTTCATCCAGAACCACTTCCTCCACCACGGCGCCATCGTTGATGATTTGCAGACTGGCCTTGCCGAAATGCAGGTCTGGGTGGAAGCCGACCTTCAGGCGCGTGGCGTCAAAACTGCCTGGAGCAATCCAGAAAAGCAGCTCGCCCTCCGCATGGGTGCCAAAGGAAAGCCCCTGCGAGAACTCCTTGGGGCCTTCAGGCAGCAGCAGTTTGAGGGGAACCCGCTCGTCTTTCAGGTTGACGGCATAGTTGCGTTCAAAGGCTGTGTAGCGATAGGGTCGGAAGCCGCCAAAGGGGAAGACGTGCGGTTCCATGTCGGTCAACGGGCATGGCGGTGGCGTCGCATTCTTTCCATCCGCAATGGCAAACACGGTCCAGATGGCATCTGCAGTGATTTTCACAGCGTTGTCGAACATCCGTTGGTTCAAGTCTCTGCACGCCTCCATGTCTCCACCATTAGCCTTTAGAATGAAGGAGAAAAGGCTTTTGCGGGAGTCGGCCACGTAGGCAACGTATTCGGCGTACAGGCGCATGGAAGCCTCGTCGGCAGTGCGTCCAAGCGAACGGGGAACGTAGTTTGTCGCATGGCACTCTTTTGAGTTGATTCGGGCTGCAAGATAGGAGGGGCGAACAGGGAAATCGCTGCTGTCGGCCATTCTGTCCAGTACGAAGGCATCGGCTCCACCTGGGCCTTCCAAAGCGTGCAAGCCAAATGTGGAATCCTCCAGCGTGTGAACCAGACAGCCCAGGAACTTGCGCGCCTCGTCCTTTTCGTTGTTCCTCAAGCAAGCTATGATGCGGCTGAAGTGAAACTGGAAGCCCGCAAGCATAAACTCAAAGTTATGGTTGATGAACGTGTGCGAGTGGAAGAGCCTGCCGTTTTCATCGGCATTCCAGTATCGGTATGCCTCCTCGTATGGCGTGTGAGGCGGATAGTGGAACTGAATGCCGTCCTTCATAAAAGTGTATGGCGCGATTTCATTGCGTCGCGGACCATAGAACTCATCGGGAAAGCGGCAGTAGTCGTGAACGAGTGCACTGTTGTCACCAGCGGCCAACAAGCCGCAGCATTCCAATGCGCATTGGGTGATTCTGCTATGTGTGGCGCCGTCTGGCATAGTGATTAGTGATGTTTCACCAGTGGTATGAAGCTCCTGGTTGCGACATGCTATTTGCCTGGCTCATAGTAGCCCCAGAAACGAGCAGCCGTCGAATTGGCGGTTTTATCGGGGTCTGCATAAAAAGTCAGGGAATGCTGTTCGCAGTGGCTGTCCAGATAGAAGGCAATGGAGCCGCCCGAATGGTGGTCGCCCACATGGCCATTCAAATCCTCGCCAGAGCCAGGCCACTGCGTTGCGTTTGTATGGGGACTATAGGCATACGCCTTGTTGGCTTTGCTCGTATTGCTGCAAGTGGCATAGAAGGTTCTGGAAGGTGTCCTATGGGCGTTAATCTTGCCGCGTTTCCTGCTGTTGTCGTTATAAGTAAGATAAGGCATGCCTTTGGCTGGGCCAGAATAACTGATGCCATAGCCTATTCTTGTGTTGACAGCGTCGGTCACAGGGCATTGGAAGATTTTGGCATCTCCAACAAGCGGATACAGATAGGAATACCACATGTTGTTTCTGAAATTCGAATTGTCATTTGAGGTCATATTGGAGGGATGGTCCTTGTCAATTCCATATGACGCAGCAAATAGCAACCACTGCTTGTTGTCAGAAACGTAGAGGTTCAAGCCTAACGCCAGCTGTCTCAGGTTGTTGGTGCAGGAAATGTCATCTGCCTTGTCACGCGCCTTGGAGAGGGCGGGCAGAAGCATGGCCGCCAGAATGGCGATGATGGCGATGACGACTAGCAGTTCAATCAAGGTAAATCTATTGCGTTTCATTTTCATCTCCTATTTTATCTGTTATCAAAAAAACAATGAGATAAAATAATATAGTGTGTATTCTATTATTTCAAGTGGGTTCAATACAAAAGTACTATTGAAACAAGTGTCTCGTCCGATCAATTCGTGGTATCTACAGAAATAGTTTCAAATACAATTTATAAGAAGGCTGCGCGGCAGCCAGGGCAAATGAGTACGGCTACCATGATAACCGCCTGCAAGCATAGGTCGTAAGCGCAGCAATCGATAGAGGTGATTTCAGAACTCTCATCGAAATGCGCATCGACATGAACTCACTGGCGTAGGCAACGCCTCTCGCCGCACGAAGTACGGCTTCGAGCCGTTGCCGTAGCCACTGCGCCCATCTCCTAGCACATTACGCGCGAGTTTTGAAATTACCTTGTTCCTTAGCTCCAATTCCATTGTCATCATCAACAAATTCCGCACAATACCAATTATTTTTGACCTAATGGCTTGAAATCTAAAATTAACCTGCTAAATTAAAGGAAGAAGTCTCAAAACTCTTATTGAAATGCGCGTTGACATGAGCTCATTGGTGTTGGCAACATCTCTCGCAACACGAAAGTGGGGCCTCGAACCGTTGCCTTAGCCATTAAGCACATCTCCTAGCGCGTTTCTCATGAGTGTTGAAATTACCTCATTAGTACGTAATTAACTATGATTACCCCCCCAAACAGATGACAACAACCATGCAATCGGAACGCGAAAAAAGTTTGCAGCTTTGGCAGCTTGCTGATGCAAGTTCTTGGGGGAGAATTGA
>JAFSTJ010000610.1 GCA_017450525.1 Victivallales bacterium
CGACCAGATTGCCAAGACGACCGCTCAAAAACTCGCAGACCTCGCCGTCAATGATGAGGTGAGCAAATGCCTGGTACGCTTTGGTGAATCAGAAGAGAATGCTCCCAACATCAAGATGCTTCTCCTCCATGCGATTAAACCATATATAGACAATCCACCAATGGCGCAGGAGGGGGGACGCAGGGTGCTCGAAACAACTCTGCTCCAAGGCCATTTCCAGAGAACATTTGCGGAAATAGGGGGGCTTCTGGAAGAGATCAAGCAAAATGAAGAATTGGACAAGCCACAGTTTGATGCCATCTATGTACAGTATATTAAGGATACTCTTTTCACCCAGGCCGGAAAACGAAACGAAGCACAAATCGGTTCCCTTGAGGATTACAATACTGTCCAGTTCAATGCTTACAATGCCAAGGCACTTCAAGTGGGAAAAAATCTGTTTAGGAGTTTTCCCAATGATGGGGACAATATACGCAGCATGATTGCCGAATCACTTAAAGCATGCGGCAATAATAAGAAGGCCATGAATACAATCGCCTTGTGGCCTGATAAAATCCTCGTCAGTGGCGCAGGAAGTCTGCGTTCGAAAGAAGATGTCAAGAAGAGAATTGCGGGACTATTGGCCAACTACAACGAAGTCAATGAACTTGGCAAGGACGACCCCAAAGTTCTGAAAGCAGGAAATTACCTTCTTGAAAAGTTAAAAGGTAAAAGTCTGCCCCCAGGAATGATTGCCAAACTTGTACAGGCCATGAAGTCAGCCCCCACTGATTGCATTGCCACTCTGAAGCCCGCTTCATCCGCCGCGGAACTTCACAAAGCCATCATGCAATACAAAGCCAACTTGGACAAGGCACTAACTGACAATAAAATCTATGCAATGTTTGATGGAAAGGATGATTTGATGCCCTGCAACGTATTCCTTGCTTCCATAATGTTGTCAAGATTTTCGGCGGAAGAACTGGCAGACTTCAAAGCCGCACTTCTTTCAGATGAATGCAAAAAACTTCAGGTATTCTATGAAGACGCAAGTATGGGGGAGTTTACTCTGTCTGGTCCTGCTTCCACTGGTCTCGTCGAATATGTCCAGCATGGCTTTGGTTCATTAATTCAGACTTTGAGGGGCTTCCATACAGATGTCCAGGTCGCCTTGGATGAAGAACCCCAGTTCATGAACTACGGTAAAAATCCTCCAGTTCTGGAAGATAATGAGAAGGATCCCATAACTAATGAATTGGCTGAGAAGGGGAGGGTTTATTTGAGCAAGAATAAGCAGACTTTCCTTGGAAAAATCGTGGAAGGAAATGGACCAGCCGCCTTGAAACTTCGTGACATGATCTCGAAAAGAGTTGGAGAAATGCCTAGGGACCCCGAGGAAATCCTTAACAGTAATATTAAAGATGTCTTAATGGAGCAGTTGAATAAAATTATTCTTCAGGAAACCAAGAAGATGCTCACTGCTCACATGGAGGATACACAGTTCGCAAAGGACATCGCCAAGGTGAATGTCACGCTTGAAAACGGCAAAACTCTCTCTCATGATGTTCACACAGCCTGTGATGAAATCGCGCAGTATGTGACGGGCAGGGCGGATGCCACCTTCGACACTCTGCAACCCAAGGAGAAAAACAAGGTCTGCTTCATATTGACACTGTTTTCACAGAGCACCATGAATGCCCTGGAAAAAGGCATCTCCAAGACAATCGCTCCAAAAGATGTGGAGAGCGCATTCCAGGGAGTCAATGATGACCAGGCGCAAGGCTTGGCATTGAACTTCAAGTTGAAATTCGTAGATGATAAAATGACATTGAACGGTCGTTTCGTCTCGCCCAAGAAGGAACTGGTCATGCACGATGGTGAGAAGTTTGAATTGGGTGAGGGAAGTTGCATCAATAGCAAGTTTGAGTATAATGTTTTCGAGAATGAATTCAAGCATATTGAGGAAATGGACTTCACAAGCCTGGAGGATGCCAACTTCAATGCTCTATGCACAACCAATTTCTCATCAAAGATTAACTAAAATACTGAACAGCATTTAGTTTATTAACTTGCTTGGGCTCTGTTTCCCGTAATGTTTGTTTGCGGAAAACAGAGCCCAATGCTATATGGACTTTATGGTTACGCCATGTTCACATGAGGGTAGGTAACGGGAACACGCGATTCCCCTGGATGATTGTGCATGGCGAAGCCGTTGCCCCAGCTGTCGCGCGGCTTACGCGTGTTAGGGTGGCATGAACGAATGGCCGCGCAATGCATCATGGCGGAGCGTTTTGGACAACCGCGATCGAAGAATCAGATAAGACATGACTTGTAAGAATTTTCTTCTCTGATTCAAGATTTTCCACTTGCTTCGGCTAACCAGCGGTTGACGGAATCTATGGTTTCTTTGGAAGGGGCTCCATTACATGCTGTGCGAAGTTGCACAACTACCCAACGCCCGCCGCGCAGTGCCAATTCGAGAGTGCAGCGTTCTGGCTGGAGAACCCTGTAGATGAAGGAGCGTCCTTCAAGCACTTCCTCAACGTAGCTTGCAACGCAGTTGTGTTGCTGTTGTCCTTCATCGCATAGCATGGCATAGGTAGTCAAGGGGATGATATTCGCGTTTCCAAGGACGGGTGGCGTGAAGACTATGTTATCAAATCTGTGTTTTTGGTATGCCTCTGCCAATTTGTCATGAAGCCGCGACATGGCGCCCAGATCGCGCAGCAAGGGCATTGGACGTTCAGGATACAGGAACCGGAACATTCTAGCTGTGTCACGAAACTGCTGCCAGACTGCTTGGCTATCTTTGTTCCAGAAAACAAGGGCCTCTTGGCTTTCCCTTACAGGTTCGTCATGATGAAAAAAACTTTCGTAAGCAAGATGATCAAGCAAATAACGTCGTAATTCCGTCAGTAGTTTCATAGTCAGCATTTCCAGCATGTCGGGCTCGAAAAATGCCAGTAGTGCCCGATCGATGACAGGCTGGTGACGAAGAAATTTTAGCACTCGTGCATCTTTGATCAGAGTACGGAGTTTCAGCAGAAAACCTATTGAGATGTCTTTTGGATGGACTTTCGCCAGAATCCTTGCGCAGTTCGTCTCAAGCGGAAATCCAAGCCATGAGGATAGCATCTTCCTGGTCTTTCCTGGACCCAGCCATGTTCGGATTGCGCGGCGCGGCTTCTCTACGGCTGGAGTGTGAAAGATGCGATTATGCGCCAGCATGAACGCGAGGGCAGGGCAGCTTTTCAGCAAGTCGGCGGCTGGCTGACCGCCTGCCGCTAGGTATCCCATTAAGGCCCAGCGGGAATTCCAGAACGGACTTAGAAGTTCCCGAATAGCGCGTGGTGTCGTCTCAAAATACCAGCGACTTCCCGGCGAGCAGTAGAGGCCATCCTCCTTCCCATATCGAATTGGCTTAGGAGGTTCAAGCAATCCATTCTCAATGGCACGGCGGCATTCTTCTTGACGCTTCCCGTCTTCACGCAGTTCACGTTCAAGCCAGTTTAAATTGGGGCGGAAACTGACCCATCGCGGTTGTTTCACGGTCGTTTTCTTCCAGGCGTGGACAACGGGCCAGCCTTGTAGAACCCTGACGCTGTATTTATCGAAAATGTACAGTTTCCCCGTCTCGGGCTTGAAGACCTGCCCAGTTTTTCCCCTTTTGACATATCCTTCAGTCATATGATTTTTGTTGTTCAATACCATCGCCCTTTTCAAGAGTGGAAGGGCAATAGAGAATCATCTGTAGTTGCATCCAGTCACTCTCCATCTCCGTTGGATTCCTTAATTACGGGTATAGGGCGTGCAGGACACCAAAATTTGCCTTGGCGCCGCCGAAGAGGTGTGTCATTTAATAATACACCACCGAAAAGACAGGAGGCGAATTGTCTGTATATAGTACTTCATTTCAGCAAAAGAACCCAAGTGCTTTCCGTTTTACCCGTGGAAAGTTCCGTCCAGTCCACACGCAGACAACCTTCACGCTCCTTGCTTAACTTCATTTTGCTTACAAAGTGTTCACTGACCACCTCTTCAATCAGAATTGCCAGGCCATTTCCCTCTAGCCGATAAAGAGCCACGCGATTGAAGTCATCACTGACGGCGGCAACATAGTTTCTCTCTACAAAAGCATACTTTTCTCCGTCTATGGTAAAGCAGTTCTCTCGTTTTATTAATAACTCAATCTCATCATGATCATTATTTCGCACTTTGACATGCGCCATCCCTGAAATCAATGGGATCTCCTTGCCCTGAAACGCCAGCCTGGCATTTGACCAGGTGGTCATCCATTCCTCGTATTCGTCATCTGTCTGAAGCCAAAGGGCAATCTGCCTGCGAACCAATTCGACTACTGCTGTGCCTTCGAACTCAGTGGCGCCAGAACCGCTAGGTTCATCTGTCCATGCTGCATTAATGTTTTTGATATGTGCCAGAGCCTCCTGATATTCCTTGCACACCAGAGCCTTCTTTGTATCGTCTTTCAAGTGTGCGATTCTCCACTCTGCCACCTTTTTCAGCACTGTCTTTGAATCCCAAATCTCCACACGCTTTGTTGTAAGCCTATTTCTTGGCTGCTGCGCGGCGGTCTCCATTTCGTCTTGATTATTTTTGTCCTGCTTCTCTAATTTTGCAATCCAAGCCAGCATTTCTTCGCGGGTCTCGTTCTGTGCAAAGGCAAGCGGAGAAAATGCGCTGGCAATAAAAAACAAAGCCATGATGACGATTATGATTCTCATTATGTGTCTCCTGGATTGATAGTTGTGAAAGGCTTTTCCGACAATGAAGTTTACTTACTACTTTACAATCTTTTAAGATAGCACAGTAAAATCAGAATGGAATGCTATAAAAAAACTTGAGTTGGCATATTATCCCGCCCATATTCCAATAGAGCCTTTGGCTATTGACGTGGCGTCCAGATGTCATCTGGTGTCATCTCCAGCCATTCGATAACCTCCAGCCAACGGGATAAATCCTTAGGTGTAGGATCAAAGTTGTTTGTGCCGAATGAAAATCTCGCGCCCATGGCTTTTGCGAGCTTCAGGAACCTTGGGCGAGGGTAGGGCGAGCCAGCCTGAATTTCCAGGGCGATGCCATTCTCGACTGCCTTGCCGATGAGAGCCCTCATTCTGTCATCAGTCCACAGCTCATCATAGCCACTGGCTAGTTCCTTGGGAAGATAGGTCGGGTTTGCCAAAATGGAAATGGGTTCGCCAAGTACGCGCAGGTTGTGTTCCATATATGCGGACATCCACTTGGGCGCATCCTGGATTGACTGGTCGAGCCAAAGACGGTTGTCTCTTCCAGACGGAAGCTTGCCCATTATCATAGTGTCCGCCAGTATGTAGTCGAAAAGCGCCCTGGTCTCGGCGTCAATCTGCGAAAACCAGTCACGGTCGTTTACTTGTATGCCCAGCGGCAGACTATGCCCGTTCACGGACACGGCACGCGCCCTTTCCGCAAAGGCCCTGAGTTTGCCATTGTCATAGATTTCCCATTCGCGTCCGTGGTTTTCCATCGCGCTGGATCGAATGCAGCAGTCAGCCTCGCGCATGGCAGCCAGTTCTGGTGTCATGCCGCCTCGTATGTGGATGTGCCAGTCCGTCAAGACAAGACCGCGCTTCTGGCATGTAGCCATCAGCATCTCGAACACTGGTGTCCTTGGGTAATTCGGCGAGATTGACTTCTGCTCGCCAACTGTATAGACCAGCAGGCGGACGTGCCTTCGCAAGGATTCTCCACCATCCAGTTCCACGCGGACAGGAGTCTGCACATGGCTGGTGACCTCAATCACAGCGCGCCCTGTAGTATGGGCGTCCCCCTTCCTATGCTCTGCCTGCAGGGCACATTCTCCCGTGTTGAAATCGGCAATCCATTCGCATTCTTTTTCCTCAAGCATAAAGCGAAGCTTGCCGCCTTTGGGAACCTGCGCTGTCAGTTCCGACGGCATATTCTCCAGCATCAGGACATCACCGTTCTTTATTGCAATCGCATTATCCATAGTAATAATACTCCTTTTTTCGGCTTATCCAAAACGGCTGAAAGTTATTTAATGAATAGCCTTGCAACAATTCCATTTTTAGTTTTCCCTAACTTTTAATGCGCCTGCTCCCGTAATCTCAACCTTGAGAGCAAGGGACATTTCATGCACTTTCAGGTGCAATTTAGTTCGGAAATCCTCCTAGCTGTCCATTGTGGTACTAATTTCAACCTAATTGATTTGTCTCTTGCAATCAGGCTGATAAGCCAAAGTATTCTTTGGCGATTTGATTTAGCTGGGCTGATATTTCACCAAAATCACAATCCAAATTTAAAGTTCTGACAGATATCTTGTTGCCACTCATCAGGTACGTATTATTCGGCTGTATGGCCTCATCTGTGCGGGCGTATAGCAACATTCCAGAAACCTCATGAGGAACGTTGGATAATTCCGCTTCTTTGTTCTTCACATATGTGAAAATCTGATAGAGGTTTCCTGAGTGAAGTGTTTGTGCATTATCGTACTTTGTCTGCATTGTGTGCGAATAGTACTTTGCGTCGATTATCAGAACCTTGCTGTCGTGGGTCAGCATGATATCGGTCTGCATGATTGGTAACATTTCTCCAATGCCGTCATCCAACGCCCAGGGAATCTGCGATGCGCTGATTGATAGTTGCGGGAACTCTTTACGGTAGTATTCCAGGATGAATTTCTCATATAGGCGGCACATGCGCTGTTCGTCCACAAAATCCATTAACTTGGTTGTGCCGTCAGTATTCGTTTGAAGCAAGCCCTTGATGACCAGATAGCAGATTGATATCAGCATTCGATACGCCTGGCGATTCCTGTTGTATTGAATTGTCCAGTTGATGGTATGGACATCCAGAATATCCACATTTCCGAAGAAGACCAGCAAATTCCGCAGTTCCTTCTTTCTTGCCTTGGCAATGTCCGCATGAAGGAGGAGTTCCATTGTCGTTTTGATTATTCGGTTCATGTAGGAGTTTTCAGAAAAATCATCATACGAGCACACGAGCTGTCTTTTCATAATACTTTTTGTTTTGATTGAGTCAGAAATCTCAATCCGACCGCGCAATGACGATAGCGCCCCAGTCTCCTCCAGGTATTCCCGCGCAAGACCACGCTTAAGTTGCAAGGAGACTCCTTTTGACAGAATGGCCGCGCATAACTCCGCTACATTAGCAAATTCTTCTGTCTTGACGTTCTTATAACCCTGCTCGTTTAGAACCTGAAAGGCATACGAGAGCATGTAGTAGATATTCCGGACTGGTATCACTTTATGGCACTCCTTAAACTGTTGATCCAGTCCTTTACCTTTATTGGTTCGTCAAACCAGTATTCCTTCAAAAGCGGAATTAGTTCAAATTCAACGATTCTGGAAAGTTCCTGATCTGAGGCTTCCTTTAGATTGCAGAAAAAACTGTGCCCTATGCAGAAACCCTCTCCAAGTGATTCGTCTGCTGCAATTGCAGAGTTTAGATTCTCAATACAGTTGATGAGACGGTCAAACTTCTCACTTTTCAGCCCCATGCGGTATGCTCTAAATCCATCTGTATCAAAACCAGGGTGCATCTCAAAGAATGCAAAGCGTCTGCGCAGCGCATAATCCAGCATGGCTAGGCTGCGGTCTGCAGTGTTCATCATGCCGATGATGAACACATTTCTTGGAACGGAGAACTTTTCATCTGCATACAACAGCTTTAGTTCTACGCCTCGCTTGTCGCTTTCGATCAGCATGAACAGCTCACCGAATATCTTGCTCAGATTTCCACGATTAATCTCATCAATGATGAAGAAGTATTCATTGTCACTGTCAATCTCTGCTTCCTTGCAGAAATTGTAGAATGCTCCATGTTTGAGCACAAAGCCATTTTCAGACGGGCGGAATCCCATAATGAAGTCTTCGTAAGAGTAGTTCTGGTGAAATTGCACCATCATGACGCGGTTTGGATCCTTCACACCCATCATGGAATATGCCAGACGCTTTGCCACAAATGTCTTGCCTACACCAGGGGCACCCTGCAGAATGACGTTCTTTTTGTTCTTGACTAGTGCAACCAGCGTTTCATATCTGGCCTTATCCATGAAGACATCTTCAAGGAAATTCTCAGCATCATAGGAGGGAAATCCAATTGATGGCTCTTCCGCGTCATCAATAGTGTCACTCTCAAACAACTCGTTCAACTGTTCGGCATAGTCTGTATATGCGGTTATGTCTGTCAGGGTCTTCGTGACGGCTTGTCCGGGGTGTTGCCATTCGCCTCTATGCGTCCATTTAACCCTGCGAATGTTTTTATAATGATTTCGGCTGGGAGCAAACTCATAATCTGATTCCACCACGCCTCGACCTACGACTAGATGCGTGCCTTTTTTAGCAAACACGATGTCACCTGGCTTCATCTCATGAACAAACTGCCATGTTGCGTGCGCAGCATTTTTAAACGACTTTGAGGGATCGATATTATTCTTCATTGCCTGTTTCATATCGTCCTTGCTGCTGAATGTGCTCAGGTCACCGATGGAATCCCAGCCAATAGCCATTATGCCATCGGCATAGCACTCATCCCAAATGGCTGCATCGTTGCCAGGTGAATATATCCAATAATGGGTGGTTTCGACATCCTCGTCAGCAACGGCAGCGCCTTTTGTCTTTTTTTCTTCCTGCGCTTTCTCCCGCTTCATCTCCATGTTGACTTCCTCGGAATATCGCCAAGCCTCATAGCTCAACTCCTTGAAGTCTTTGAGCTGGCTGCCTTCACTTTGCAAATATGCACGAAGTTTCTCGACTATGTCGAAATACTGGGACGACGGAATTTTTGCTTGAATAGTTGGAAGCGTCGTTACCAGATCTGCTGGAATTTTGCCCGATTCATAGATGTACCAGGTGTTCCGCTGATCCAGATTAAGGAATGAGTTCGGCGCAATCCAGTATAACCCCATTGTGATCTTGCTGTTACCAATGCCTTTTTTGCAAATGGCCCGATCAAAATATTCAGACAGCGTGGCGCGGTTCTCTGTAGTTGGATTGTCTGCATAATCCAGCGCAGCCTCAAACAACTCCCAGAGTTCATCAATGTCCTCCTCCCCGCGGTCTCCGACAAAGTAATAGAAGGTCGCGTTCTGAGGATTCAACACAGGTATGCTGTCGAAATCAGTTGGAACTGCGGTCTTCACGTTGAACAGACTTGCTATTGCTTTCAGAATTGCGAGACGGTTTGCATAAGTCAGCCTTTTGTTGAAGAGGCCAAAGACTGTGAATGGATCAATGTCCACAATCTGATTGTCTTTTTCGAGCGTAGGGGGATTGATGCCAGTAATCTCGAAAATCTTGCGAATCTTGATGATAAGCTCTGGTCTGTTGTGTATGTACGACCGTAGTATCTTGGCAAATTCCTTATAGAAGTCCACCCAGTCAAATTGATTTGTTGCATCCATGTTGAAAATCCTGTCTTCTTTCTGATTCCCGCCTTATCTAAATATATCCGCAATGCTAATTGCGTCATCTTATAAGAACAATCTATGCCACTACTATGGTTATCTGACACTCATCCCACTAGAACATCTGACATGACTAACTGACATCCGTGGCTTTCTTGGCGTTTTCGCAGATGTCGCACTTCTTGATTGAAAGCAGTTGCCAAATCCCTAGCACTTAGTTTTGTAAGGTACCTCTTATTACCCGCATTTCAATTGGCTTGGCCGAAAAAAATCTATGATTCCCTTTTGACCTGTATTTGCGCTATCAAACTATCCGATTTGCTTTGTTGTGTTTGCTGTGTCAAAAGGGAAGGGCGATACTCCCTGAAATAAAACAAAAACAAAGAGAGATTGGGCGGGGGAGGGCAGATATGTGTCTTCCATTGGTATCTCTTGAAGGCGGTTTGAGGAAGGATTTCGTGGGGGGATGTCCCCCTTAGCCAAGGTTTCTTGCAGCGCAAACAAAAAACGTGCAGTAAACCGCACGGCTAGAAGGAGATGGCAGAGTATTAAAAAAGCAAACCTTCTCTGTTATCAGTTGAACTTGACCGATATTTCGTATCCTGCACCATTGGATATGATATGTCCAGTGTCGAATATTTCACTAAAAAATAAGTGTATAATGACCTTAAATCTTTTTTATCAACAAATGTTACCCATTGTGAGAAACAGTAAATTGATGTGAAAAACAACTGATTGGCGTTCGTCGAAGTGTCTGCGGTTTTAAACGCATAGTTCAAAGTTCCTCAATAAATTGACTAACTTTGAAGTTATGTTAAAGAAGCAGGACGAATCATAGGCATGATTGTTAGGGGGCCTGTTTTCCATAAGAAGTTCATATAGTCGGTCCAGACCATTGCTAATCAAGAGTTTAGTGACTTGTCCAATATGGATGAATCAAGTAGAAAGGGAATCACCCCGACATAGAGCCATGGTCTATCTTCTCCTGGTCAGGTATGTTGAATGC
>JAFSTJ010000611.1 GCA_017450525.1 Victivallales bacterium
GGAACTGCTGGTAAAGGCATTGCCAGGTGGAAAAGTTTTGCTTGCAGGCGGGGTTCGTGGCATTTACTACGCTGCAACAGAGTTTCTGGAACTTGCTGGTTGCCGTTTTTACTCTATTGACGCGCGTCATATTCCTCATTGCAAGGAATTGAGATTAGATGATGGCCTTAAGGTACAAAGGTCGCCTTTCTTCAAGATGCGCAGCTGCTACATAGGCGGCCCCAATGAACGGTTTTACATCTGGAACAAGCAGAACGGGGAGTATTTGTCTGCTTGCCTGGAGGAAGCGGTGGTTGGCAAGGCGCACTCCATGACCGATTTAAGCGCCAAGTTTCCAGAGCATGTCTTTGCGTTGAATGAGAATGGCAAGCGTTGCCCTGGTCCAAGTGGCCAGCTTTGCTTTTCAAGTTCCGAGGCTCGGCGTCTTATGAAGGACAGCGTTGCCGCCACCATTGAGAAAAGCAATAGGGAACGGGCAGCAAAGGGCCTTCCCAAGGCGAGGTTCTTCAGGATTAGCCAGAATGACAATAATGTGCGTTGCCAATGCAGTGAATGTCGTGCCTTGGTGGAAAAATATGGCTCTGAAAGCGGGTTGCTGCTGGATTTCATCAATGAAATTGCCGCAAGTTTTCCTGACCTGAACATAGTCACATTCGCGTATCGCTTCACCAGGTATCCGCCGCGTCCTGGCAGCATAAAGGCTGCGCCGAATGTCATGATTCAAATTGCGCTTCAGAGTCTTGAATGGGGTGATGGCGAGACCAGGAATCTGCTGCTGCCATGGAATGACAGGCGCAATGATGAGGCCAGAAAATTGATTGAAGCCTGGGGCAATTTTGCGACAATGTTCCAGGTGTGGGACTATGGCCGTTTCTACCAGCAGGCTCAAGCTGTGCCATACACGTGCTTGAAGGCAATACTGGGCAATATGCCATTTTATGCCAGGAATAAAATCCAGGCGTATTTCCTTGAGAATGAATTCGGCTACAGGAGCAATGGCGTCCTGGAAACGCATGCATTTCAGGAATTGGAACTGTATGCCGCAATAAAGTTGATGGACAATCCATTCCAGGACCAAGAGAAGTTGCTGAAAGACTTCTTTGACGGATATTATGGCGCGGCCTCCAAGGACATGAGGGAATATTTGGATTTTCTACTGGAGAGGCAGACTGAAATGCCGCCGATGGAGAGAAGATACTTCGCCACCTGGGATTATCTTGATGCGGATTTCTACAGGAAATCCTGCGTTCTACTGGAAAGTGCATTGGCAAAGGTCCAAGGCAATCAGGCTTTGACGGAGCGTGTGCTTTTTGAGGTTGTGCCACTTTATTCGTCGTTGCTGGTTAAGCTGCCATATTTTGAGCAAAGGAAAGAGGTATTTTCTTTTGCAAAAGAGGAATTGCTGCGTCGTCTTGAGAGCGCGTCCGCAACAGTGTGCAGACGGTATTTCCCGAAAAGCGCAGACACGGAAAAACTTAGGTTGAAGGCATTTTCCGATGTCAAGCCTGCATTGCCTCCTGAAATTGGTAATAGGTCATATAAAGTGTTCATTCCCGCTTCGGGGATGACGCCAGACGCTGATTCATGCATGGGTTATTCCCGCAAACTGGATGCAAAAGTCAACCACAGCAGAAAACCTGAATTCGGCATATACAATCCAGTGGCACGCAAAATGGTAATGAGAAAAATACTCGAGGCTTATCCCGAGGACGAGAAATTCCATTTGCATAAGATTGGCACAGCGCCAATAAGCAGTGAACTCCCTTATATTTTCGCGCATTGGACTTGGCGGTTTACATTCAGAATCGGCAATTATACGCCAGATATGGCAGAGCAGCCAGTTGAAATGTGGGTCTCCGCGAAATTACAGGGGCCTGCATACGTAAAAGGATCAAACAAGCCGAATCTCTTTGCCGTGGACTATATTTTGTTTGTCTCTGGCGAACAGAAATAGGGTTTTCCGACAGCAAAAGCACAGATGGCTCATAATTTGTTTCAATGGACGTGAAGAACTGAGACGTTATGGGACATCTGTGAAAAATAACCCAAAGACACTTGCCTTTGTCAAAAAAGTATGTTATAATTTGCCTCATCGATGAGGAAAACGTAGATGCTAGAGAACTTTAAGCCATTTTATCTGAACAACCGTTGCGCTTCAGCAATTTCACAGCGTCCAGCGGATTTATGAGTCTTTCCTGTTGTTTCTGAAGGATAGAGATTTGTCCTTCTTAGTTTTCTTAAATCGTCTTTTTTTATACCACATTTTTTTAGGAGAAGAAACTAATGAAGAAGCACTTTACTCTCATTGAGTTATTGGTCGTTATTGCCATAATCGCGATCCTGGCGGCGATGTTGCTACCC
>JAFSTJ010000612.1 GCA_017450525.1 Victivallales bacterium
GTTACGCCTTCACCTTGATCACGACTTTGCGGTGCACGCCTGTACCCACGTTTGGAGCATGGCCGTCTTCAGGGAAGAATATGGCAAAGCATCCAGGCCTCACATCAAACCAGGACTGTGCCTTGTCCTTGAAGAAGCCGCAGTCCTTCTTCTCGTCGAAGCCCTCGTCATGCCCCATGCCACACAGCGGTATCCAGCCCATTTTCTCATTGCCTGAGACAACAAACTGTATGTCAATGTATTTGCGGTGCACTTCAACCTTTGCAGTGGCCTCAGTCTTGCCTTCGGGTTCCTGTATCATGGCATAAGCATCATCGCCCGCAATGTCGTAGCGGCCACATTCCATTCCAGACAAATCGGACTTCTCCAAAAACTCAAATGCCTTCTGGAAAAGTGGGTTCACATTCGCATAAAGACGCCAGTTGGCAAGCCTGTCGATAATCATTTTCCTTTCTCCTTATTGCTTGAGACTTTCAATTCCAAAAATGCCTTGCGAGCCAAGGCATTGCAATTCATTATCCGCTTGAGGAACAACATTTCATCCACGAGAGGGACTGTATGCCTTTTTGCCTCGCGCATCTCCCGCAGTGACCCGTCCGCCTTCATCCATAGCAGCCCCCATCCATCCAGAAGTTCCGCAGCCTGAAGCACCCCTTCAGGCACCACCACGTAAAGCCTGTTGCAAAGTGGATGCTCTTTGATGTGCTGAAGGCATGTGCCATTGTACAGCATGTTCTCCATCGAGGCAAGCCTGGCGCACAAATCATGGTAGTCCTGGTTGACGGAGTGCGCATAGTCCCACATCGCCAGCTCGTCAAAAAGCAGTCCTTCCTCGCGAAGTCCAGGCTCTGTGGCACGTATGTGCGCCTCCATTTTCTCCCGTTCCTCTTTCAACGAAACGATTTCCGCCATTATGCTCTCCTCCACGGAACATAACGGCCAGCAATCCTTCCGTTCGGGGCAGCAAATAAAGATGCGTCCACTGACGCCTGCGCCCCCTCTCCCCAGCCAGGCGGCGGCTATATCCACATGGTCGGTTTTGCGGTACATTCCCACATCAAAGGCCAGCCCGTCAGGACGGGTGCGAAGCGCCCACAGCCAATCCAATACTGCTTTCCGCAGTTCCAGGCGCAATGTCACTTTTCCACCAGCCTTGATTATGGGTTCTTTGCTCATTTTTTCTCAGCCTTCGCCTTTTGTGTGGTAATTATCTGATATGCAAGTATAATCAGGAATGTCACCGCAAGCAGAATTGTGGACAAGGCATTTATGAGCGGCATCCTGCCGCGGCGTATCATGCTGTAGATATGTATCGGCAAGGTGGTGGAACCCGGTCCAGCCACAAAGAACGATATCACAAAGTCATCCACAGACAGGGTGAAGGCCAACAATGCCCCAGAAAGTATTCCAGGGAATATGACTGGGATAAGCACACGCCACGTGGTAGTCCAGGAATTGGCGCCCAGATCGCGGGATGCCTCCAATATGGTCATGTCGAAGTCCTGCAATCGGGACAGCACCGCCATGGTCACATAGCTCAAACAAAACGTGATATGCGCAATGATAACCGTGGTCAGCCCCAGATCCACCTTTATCGCCACGAAAAACAGGAGCAGCCCGATTCCCAGCAGGATTTCAGGCACCACCAAAGGCGTGTAAACCAGGAAGAAATGCGCATTCTGTATGCGGCTGCTATACTTGTGGAGGGCTATGCCCGCCGTTGTGCCCAGCACGGTGGACGCCAACGTGGATATGAAGGCGACTACCAGCGTGGTACGCAATGAATACCATATCTCCCTGGAGTTGAAGTTGAAAAGGTCCTTGTACCAGCGCAGAGTGAAGCCCTCCCAGCTTCCGCCCGAAGGCGAGGAATTAAAGCTGTTGAATATCAGCAGCAGTATCGGCAGGTAGAAGAATACAATGACAAGCCAGGTCACAAAGCCTGGAAATTTGCTCTTGCGCATCATGCTAGACCACCTCCTTCGCTGGCTCGGGACGTTGTCCCTTGCCCTTCTTCTTGCCTTTCAGGAAGAACAGAAGCGGTACTATCATGGCAATCACCAGCACTGCTGAAAGCGCACTTGCCGCAGGCAGATTCCTGTCCGTAAAAGTCTTCTGCGCAATGACGTTGCCTATCATTGGCGAGCCTATGCCACCCACCACGTCAGGTATCACATAACTGCCAAAACTTGGTATCAACACCATTAAACAGGCAGACAATATGCCCGACTTGATCCCTGGAACAAACACGGAAAAGAACGCACGCAGCTTGCCAGCACCTAAATCCATCGCCGCCTCCATCAAGGTGAAGTCATACTTCTCGGCGGCGGCATAGATGGGCAATATTGCAAAGGGCAGTTCTGTATAGATCATAACCAGCAATACCGCCTCAGGGCGATACAGCAGTTGCGTTTCTGGCGTGGCAAGTTGAAGGAATACCAGCGCCTGCTTCAGCAGCCCGTCAGGATGTAGCACGCCCTTCCACGCGAATATGCGGATGAGGAAACTGGTCCAGAACGGAATGATGGTGAGGAACAGGAACAAATCCCTTTTCCAGGAGCTGCATCGGGCGATGTAGTAGCCAACAGGAATGGATATGGCAAGTGCGCAAGCAGTTGTGGCTAGGCTCAGCCATATAGTGCGAAAGATTATCTCTGGATAGTTGGGATTCTTCAGGGACAGCAGCGTTCGCCACGTCCACCCAGGGGCAACGGTGCCGTCGAAGGTGGCGGGCTTGAACGCGATGGCGAAGATAATAAGCGTGGGAAGCAGGAAGAACAATGTCAGCCATGCAAAGGAAGGCAATGTCAAGAGGCTTTCACGCCAGGTGCTTCTGGTTGAGGCCTTCATTTACTTGCCCTCCTCCGACTTGACTGAACTGGCAGGCACGGTCTCTACTGTCTCGCCAACAGACTGTGGCGGCGTCTGGAGCAGGTCCTCATCTGCCTCGGAATAGCGGTCCAGCATGAAGCCGTCATCCGCAAACCAGGACACATATACCTTGTCCTCCCAGTCGATGGGCTTCTCGTCCAGCATAAACCTGGTATGCTGCCTGGTGATTGCGATGCGCCAGTCCTCGCCTACCTCCACCCAGTACTTTGTATGGTCGCCCTGGTAGACAATATCCTTGACCACACCTTGCAGCACGTTGTATTTGGGATTGTCAACTGGTTTTTCCAATGAAATGCTGAACTTTTCTGGACGTATGCTCAGGTGCACCAATGCACCCGCGTGGAGTTTCTTGTCATTGAAGCATACCATTGGCGGCAGATCTGGCACATCCAGACGGCAGTATTCGTTGCCGATGATGTCTGTGATTTTGCCATCGAAGAAGTTGGTGTCTCCTATGAAAGCAGCTACAAATGAGGAGCGTGGCGCCTCGTATATCTCGGCTGGCTTGCCTATCTGCTCGATGCGACCATTGTTCATCACGGCGATGCGGTCGCTGATGGACATGGCCTCGCCCTGGTCGTGAGTGACGTAGATGAACGTAATGCCCACCTCGTCATGTATCAGGCTAAGTTCCAGCAGCATCTTCTGACGCAATTTAAGGTCCAGTGCCGCCAGCGGCTCGTCCAGCAACAATACATCTGGACGCATAATTAGTGCGCGGGCTATGGCGGTACGCTGCTTCTGACCACCGCTTATCTGGGAAGGCTTCTTGTACGCATGCTCCGTCATCTGTATCATGGACAGCATGCGCTCCACTTCCTTGTTGATGAAGTCCTTTGGCTTGTGGGCTACTTTCAGGCCGTATGCAATGTTCTCCCATACGGTCATGTGTGGGAACAGCGCGTAGTTCTGAAACACGGTATTTACTTTGCGGTGGTTCGGCGGAAGATCCGTTATGTCCTGACCGCCCAATATTATGCGCCCTTTGTCAGGCTGCTCAAAGCCAGCCAGCATTCGCAGCAAGGTGGTCTTGCCACAGCCGCTGGGGCCCAATAGCGAAAATATCTCGCCACGCCTGATAGACAAGGATACGCCATTAACAGCACGAGTGGTACCAAAAACCTTGGTTATACCATCAAATCTGAGAAAGTCTTCCAATTCATGTTCCCCCATAAGTTAAGGGTTGATAATCGTCTTGCTCTGCGGAAAACCAAACAGGCAGACACTGCAAAAACACGATAATATATAGCCTCATTCCAGAATGTAAAAAACAAAAAAAATATTTTGACAACCAGGGGCAAAATATGGTAGCAATTGCTTCATCCCCCTTCACTGGCGTCCATTTGCACATAATTGAGCCCGCGCAAATAATATCATTCGGCGCCCACTTATTGCCCTATTCCGTTAAAAATGACGCCAATGCTGTTACACAATTGCATTTTTGAGTTATATTACAGGCAATTCCGCCATATAATTGCTTCTGGAGCGGTCATATAATTAATTAGGAAAAACAATGCTTAAGGAAGAATTGCAAAACAAAGTGCGTGAGGCCAACGAGCGCCTCGAACACTTGAGGGGGTTTCTTTGACGTCCCAAGCAAGCAGGAAAGACTGGATTTGCTTGAGGCGCAAATGACAAGGAACGACTTCTGGGACCGTCGCGAGGCAGCCCAGGAAATCGTAGCGGAAGTCAGTGCATTGAAGAACCTTCTGGAGCCATACAAGAAGACCACGGCCATGCTGGAGGATTTGCAGACAATGCAAGAACTGGCGGAGGCCGAAGGCGAAGATTCCGCATTCTACGACGAGGCAGAGCAGCAGGCCGACACATTATTCAAGGAACTGGACAGGCTGGAATTTTTGTGCTTCCTTTCAGGCAAATTGGACCACAACAATGCAATTGTCACAATCCATCCAGGTGCAGGCGGCACCGAGGCCTGCGACTGGTGCTCCATGCTGCTGCGCATGTACCTTCACTGGGTGGAAAACAGAGGCTTCACTTACGAAATTGCAGATATACAACCTGGCGACGAAGCAGGCACAAAATATGTGACTTTCACGGTAACTGGCGAGTTCGCATACGGATACATGAAGGCTGAAAAGGTGTGCACCGCCTTGTCAGGATATCACCATTTGACGCTAACAAGAGGCGCCATACCTCATTCGCCTCGGTTGATGTACTTCCCGAAATCAATGACGAAATAAACATCGAGATTGCGGAATCCGACTTGAGAATCGACACATTCCGCGCATCTGGCGCAGGTGGCCAGCACATCAACAGGACCGATTCAGCAGTGCGTATCACCCACCTTCCCACAGGCATTGTCGTAACCTGCCAGAGCGAGCGCTCACAGCATAAGAACAAGGCAAATGCAATGCGCATCCTGAAAGCGCGTCTCTATGACCTTGAGGAAACAAAGCGCCGCGCGGAACATGCCGCCGAATCCGCCGCCAAGGGCGACAATGCCTGGGGCAACCAGATACGCTCGTACGTGTTCCAGCCATACCAGCAGGTCAAGGACCTCAGAACCGACACTGAAACCAGCAACATTTCCGCCGTCATGGACGGGGACATCGACCAATTCATTATCGCCTGGCTTAAAGCGGGACAACCGGCCTCCAGGCATCAGGAATAATCAAATGACAAACGCTTAGTTTGGCGCTGATAGTTAACCAAATTCCAAAAATCAAGGAGAAAGAAATCAAATGAACTGCAAGTGCGAAACCTTCAAAAAGGCCATCGATACAGTGCGTATCCTGGCGGCGGACGGTGTTCAGAAGGCCAACTCAGGCCATCCAGGCATGCCAATGGGCGCAGCAGACTACGCCTTCACTCTCTGGAATGACTTCCTGAAGTTCAATCCAGACGATCCAAACTGGATCGGACGCGACAGGTTCGTCCTCTCCGCTGGACACGGCTCAATGCTCATCTACACACTCCTCCACCTCTTTGGCATGGGATTGACAATTGACGACCTGAAGCAATTCCGCCAGTTTGGCAGCAAGTGCCCAGGCCATCCTGAATATGGCCACACCCGTGGCGTGGAAGTCACCACAGGCCCATTGGCGTCAGGTCTTGCCTCCGCAGTCGGTATGGCAATCGGTCTCAAGCAGCAGAAGGCGCGTCTTGGCGCTTGCGACTGCCTCTTCGACCAGAAGGTCTATGTAATCAGCGGTGATGGCTGCTTCATGGAAGGCACCTCACACGAAGCCTGCTCACTGGCAGGTCACCTTAAACTTGACAATCTGATTGTCTTCTACGACAGCAACAAGATCTCCATCGAAGGCGATACTGACATCACCTTCACTGAAGATGTGGGCGCACGCTTCGCCGCATACGGCTGGAACATCATCAACATCAACGGCAACTGCGTGAAGCAGATCCGCGCCGCCATCCAGATGGCAAAGGTCACCAAGGGCAAGCCCACCCTCATCATCGGCAAGACCACCATCGGCAAAGGCTCGCCAAACCTGGCTGGCAAGGAAGCCTGCCACGGCGCACCTCTCGGCGCAGACGAACTGGCACTGACCAAGGAAGCCCTGGGCTTCGACCCACAGAAGTCCTTCGTGGTGCCCGCCGATGTCCGCAAACTCTGCAATGACACCATCGCCGCAAGGAAGGCAGAAGCCGCAGAATGGGACAAGAAGTACAACAAGTTCATCGCCTCATTGGACAAGGACGCGAAGGCAGCCGCAAAGGCTCTCCTCAACAAGGAAGTTCCAAAGGACATTTGCGCACAGTTGATGGCAGCCGCTCCTCAGAAGGCAACCGCAACACGCGCTTCTGGCGGCACAATCATGCAGAAGGCAGCGGAACTGGTTCCCGCATTGGTTGGTGGCTCCGCAGACTTGAACCCATCCACCAAGACATATCTGAAGGGCGCTGGCGACTTCGGTCCAGAAAACTGGGCTGGCCGCAACATCCACTACGGCGTCCGCGAACTGGCGATGGGCCTCATCAGCAATGGTCTTGCCCTCACAGGCACAATCCCATTCAGCTCCACATTCATGGTGTTCTCTGACTACATGAAGCCTGCTCTGCGCCTGGCCGCATTGCAGAACCTGCATGAAATCTATGTGTTCACACATGATTCATTCTTCGTGGGCGAAGATGGCCCAACCCACCAGCCAATCGAACAACTGGCAATGTTCCGCACGATTCCTGGCCTGACCACAATCCGTCCAGCCGAAGCAAATGAAGCAGCCCAGGCATGGGCAGCCGCATTGCAGGCAAATGGTCCAGTGGTGCTGTGCATGACAAGGCAGAACTTGAACAATTTGGATGCAGACGTGGTGGAGAAGAAGATGGATGTGTCCAAGGGCGCATACGTTGTCTCCGATGACAAGAACTTTGACATCATCCTCATGGCCAGCGGTTCTGAAGTCAACGTGATTATCGGCGCAGCCGCATTGCTCCGCGAAAAGGGCATCAAGGTCCGCGTGGTTTCAATGCCAAGTTGGGAACTCTTTGAAAAGCAGCCCGCAAAATACAAGGAAAGCGTTCTGCCAAAGGCAGCGACAAAGCGCATCTCCGTGGAAGCAGCCTCCACATTCGGCTGGGGACGCTATGTGGGCCAGAATGGTCTCTCCATCGGCCTCGACCACTTCGGTGCATCGGCTCCTTGCGACCTGCTGGCAAAGCAGTACGGCTTCACACCTGAGGCCGTGGCTGAAACCGCAGCAAAATACCTGGGCAAGTAATTAAGTCCAGTTCGCGGGGCGATTGAACGCCCCGCGATTTTTCCCGAAACTTTCCGCTGCGGGCAAAAAACGGCGCCCCGCTTTCGGGGCGCACTTTTTTAGGAGTTAAAGGAGTTATGAACGGAACTTGGCTTTTAATTGGTTCACTGGCATATTTTGCCATTGCATATCTGACCTACGGTCGTTTTATTTCCAAAGTCTTTGGTGTGGACAAGGGCAAACCA
>JAFSTJ010000052.1 GCA_017450525.1 Victivallales bacterium
CCGCTTCCACAGCCCGCTTCCACAGCCCGCTTCCCGCTGTTCACTGCCCACAGAACGCTACCCACTGTTCACAGTTCGTTTCCCGCGGTCCGCGGTCCACAGCCCACTGTCCACTGTCCACTGTCCACAGACCACTGTCCACTCATTTGATGTAGAACAGCCTGATTTCGTCCTTTGGCACATCAAATGAAAGCGAAGTACCCTTGGCCTTGAGCTTGGCGCCATTGTCACGCAGATCCAGAACCTGCTTTGGCTTGAAGGGCAGCGTCACAGTTGTTGCTGATTTAGCACCCTTGTAGTTGCCCACCAGCAGCAGTGCCTCATTGCCCTTCACCAGCATGGAGTAGGTCATATCCTCGTTGGTGCCTTTCACCTCGGTGACCGCGCCATCCATTACCAAGTCCTCGTATGGCTGGATTTCGGCAAGCGCCTTTGCGTGGTAGTAGAAGTCCATGGGAGTATCGTAGAAATCAGTTTCCTTGTAGTATGTGATGCCATTTGCGCCATTCATCAGCGCCTCCAGCACCATCTGCTCGATCTTGTAGGAATCGAATTCCCCGTATGTACCTGCGGTCAACCAGGGTATGATCATCTTGTTGCCAAGTTTCTTGTGATTGTTGAGAATGGAGTTATGCACATCCTGCGCACGGCCTGCCACGTAGAGGCTGGGCTGCGCCATGTCAATTGAAGCGGGATAAATGTCCTCCCAGCGCTCGATACCGTAATGCGATGAATTGGCATGTCTGTTGTAGGAGCCAATGATGGGCATTGGTATGCCGGCGTCCTCGGCGCCCTTGCGGATAGCCTCCTTCAGGTCCGCCATGATTTCCTTGCCGCGCTCAAACAGGTATTCATCCTGTGTCATGCCTGATGCCTTGATTGCCTCCTTGCAACGGGTGCATTTCTTTGAGGAAATCTTTGCCTGATGCCAGATTTCAATGTCATAGAACACATAGTCAGGCTTACCATTGCGTGTGCAGCGACGCACCCGCTCCAGTTCCTTTTTATAGAACTCGCCCTTGTATGATGGGCACAGCCATTTGTGGGTGTCATTGCCTGGAATTGTGCAGAACATCTCGTTGCCAGGCTTCTTTCCGCTGACCATCATGTGCAGGCTGGAATCATTCATTATCACTTTGTAGCCAGCTTTGTGCGCAGCATCCACATATTCCTTGCCTCTCGCAACGCTAGCATCGTTCCACCAGTAGCGCGGGAATGAACTCACCACGTTGAAGCCCAAACGGCGCCAGTTGTTCAGGAAATCTGGCCATTTGCGGCCTGCTTCCTCGCTCATCCATGAAAGACTGACATGCAGGCGCTTGAAAGGCTTCACCACTGGTGGCTGAACTACCTTTACTGGCACAATATGCTTGAACTGCGGTCCTTCGGAAGTAACCGCATATATGCTGGCATTGCCTGTGATTTCACCTTTTGCATCCAAATAGAACACAGGAGTCTTTCCCTTGCTCTGCTTCAGGTCATATTCGTATTTTATGCCGTCTGCGGTTTCCTCGCTGACGAAGTCCTTCTCATTTATGATTGACACACCCTTGGGGAATTCCATCACCAGCTTGCCAAAGTCCTTTTTCTTCACAGCCTCTGGCCTAAGATCCCTGACCATCAGTTTCTGGGGCGCAGGCAGACCATCCAATATTACCAGTTCAGGCAGGCGCGTGCGAATGATCAACCCTTCCATAGGTATTTCCTGTGCAGGTGTCTTGTATGCCTCGTTGAAGCCAGCGCCCTGCGTCTCAGCCTTGATGATAGCCATTTCATCGCTGAAGATGGAGCCACTTTCAGCCTTGATCTCCAGTATGATATAGCGTGCCTCCGCATTGACAGCCAATTCAAAGGGATATGTCCAGGCCTTTCCCCAGTGCAGGTCTTCCTCAAGGTAGTAGTAGCGTTTCCAGTCACATTGCTCGCTTTCGCATGGAGCCAACTTCTGCATGGAGATTGCCTGGTGGTAGGCCTTGCCATCCTTGGAGACATGTACTGTCATGTACCTGGGGAATTTGAAGTTGCCAGTTGAGCCGCCCAGCAGGCGTATGACCACCTTTTCAACAGGCTCCACATTCTCCAAATCAATCTTGATGAAGGAATGCCCAAGGCCATGGTACCAGCCTACCGAGCCCGAATAGAACCAAAGCCTATCTTCGCTCTTGTGGCCGAGTTTGCCGTCAGTCAAATCCAGTTCGTCGGTGTCGCCCTTTTTTGTCAGATGGTAGTCTGTATTGGGTACAAGCTGGCATTTTTTGCCCAGAGCCAGATTCGTGCCCTTTATCCTCTTTGCCCAAAGGTCACGCATTTCCACTGGAGTCGGTCGTTCCGCAAAGCAAAGCAAAGAGGTCACGACAAACAGCAATAACAGTTTTTTCATATTTAACTCCTTAGTTTTTTATGCGCCAATGGCACCCGTTATTTGATATAGAAGAGCCGGATATCGTTTTTCGGCACTTCAAATGAAAGGACTTTGCCTTTTGCCTTGAGTTTGGTACCATCGCGCAGATCAAGAACCTGCTTTGGCTTGAAAGGCAGCGTGATGCTGGTTGCTGGAGTTGCACCCTTGTAGTTGCCAACCAGCAACATTGCCTCCTTGCCCTTTTGCAGCAGCGTGTAGGTCATGTTCTTGTTGCTGCCTTCAGTGGTCAGCAACTTTGAATCCATGATCAAGTCTTCGTATGGCCGTATTTCCGCAAGAGCCTTCGCGTGATAGTAGAAATCCAGAGGCGAATCAACAAAGTCCCATATCTGGAAATATGTCACACCCATAGAGCCGTTCATAATCGCCTCCAGCACCATCTGCTCAATCTTGTAGGAATCGAATTCGCCGTAGGTGCCTGCTGTGAGCCAGGGCAGGATTTCCCTGTTGCCGAGAATGAGATGGTTCTTGCGTATGCAGTCATGCACATCCTGGGCGCGCCCGCACACGTAGAGGCTGGGTTGCGCCATGTCAAAATACTTGGGATAGATGTAGTCCCAGTTTTCAATGAAATATTTCTGGGTTGCGGGCTGCCTGCCGTAGGAGGCAACCACTGGCATTGGTATGCCTGCCGCCTCAGCGCCTTTCCTGACAGCCTCCTTCACGTCCCGCATGGTCTCTGTACCCATGTCATAGAGGAACTCATTCAATGACTTGCCTGACTTCTCCAGCAGAGGACGGCATCTCTCGCACATTGGCGCCGACTTATGGGCATTGCCCCAAATCTCAATGTCATAGAACACATAATCTGGCTTGCCCTTCTGAACGCAGTTTGCGATGCGCTCCATCTCCTTCTGGTAGAACTCGCCTCTGTAGGTGGGGCAAAGCCATGTGTTTGGAGTGCCTGGTATCTGGCAGTACATTTCATGCCCAGCTTTCTTGCCTTTCACCATCATGTGGAAGCAGGAATCGTTCATGATGGTCTTGTAGCCTGCCTTGTGGGCGTCATCCACGAACTTCTTCACCTTTTCCAGCTTGGGACCGCCATTGACCCACCAGCGCGGGAATGTGGAGACCACATTGAAGCCCAGGCGGCGCCAGTTGTTGAAGAAGTCAGGCCATCCCATTCCAACGCCTTCGCTCATCCAGGACAGGCTGATGTGCATCCTCTTGAATGGCTCAATCACAGGCGGCTCGAGAACTTTCATTGGAACTGTGGACTTGAATTGGGGCACTCCCTCGGAAATGCCATAGATGCAGGCATTGCCCTTGACACCCTTGTCTGCGGCAAGGTAGAACATAGGACTATTCACGGTCTTACCAGTCTTGAAATTGTTGTCCAACTTCAATGTGTAGCGAATGCCGCCATCTGGCAGAGCTACCTTGGTATAGTCTTCGTCATTGATTATGGTCACGCCCTTGGGCAACTCCATCACCATCTCAGCAGGTGCCGAGTTCTTGCCTTTACTGGGGCGCATATCGGTAATCTTCATTGCTTGTGGCGCAGGAAGACCAGCAATAACGGCGATTTCAGGTACGCGTGGACGGATAATCAGGCCTTCCAGCGGCAGTTCCTTGCCTTCCTCCTTGTAAACGCCATTGAAGTCCGCAGGCTTGCTATCAGCCTTTATTATCGCCAGTTCATCGGAGAAGATTGACGCCGTGCTGCCCTCAATGTCCAGAATGACATAGCGCGCGTCAGCATTCAAGTCCAATTCAAAGGCATGGACTCTGGTATCGGGCATATTGCGCTGCTCATCAAGGTAGTAGTAGCGCTTCCAGTCACATTGCTCGCTTTCAGCGGGGGCCAGCCTCTTCATGGAAAACGTTGTGTAGTAGAACTTGCCGTCCTTGGAGACGTGGGCGGTAAGCGTTGATGGGAACTGGAAATTGTTCACAGTGCCACCCATAATGCGTATCACGGCCTTCTTCAGCGGCTGTTCCTTTCCCAGGTCCAATTTGATGAAGGAGCGCCCGCTACCCATGTACCATCCGATGCAGTCTTTGTCCCACCACAGCTTGTCATCGATTCGGTTGGTGAGTTTCCCGTCCGTCAGGTCCAATGTGTCCTTGTCGTCGGTCGTCAGATGATAATCTGGCTTTGGCACCAGTTCGCACTTGAGGCCTCTGGCAAGGTTTTCGCCTTTTGTGGCGATTGTCCATTGGTCGCGGGCATCCCGCACATACAGGGCGCTGAGCGCCTCCTGCTTCAAATCCACATTATTGGCGGTCTTGACCTCAACTGGGAAAGGCAACCTGTAGTAGCAACTCCTGCCATGCACGTATGTCTCCACGCCGATGAAGCAAGATGGATTCTCCTTGCTGGAGAAGGCCAGCGCGTCCTTGTCTATGGTGACAGTGCCTTCGAATATGTTGCCCTTGACTTGCTTTAACTGCACTGACTCATCCTTGGAGAAACGGTACTTGATGAATGATGGTCCCACGAAGAAGCGGGCCAATATGCTGCCGCCAGCCACCTGTGCCTCGGTCTCCATGCGTATGGTCAACTTGCTTCCCAGCTTGGCGACCTTATCGCCATTGGCAATTTCAACAACTGGCGCATACAATGGCGCATCCGTGAAGCATATCGACTTAAGGTCAAACCAGGGACCAGTCTTGCCAGCTGGCTCTTTTTGTGCTGTGACACCGAAGTTGAAGGCGCCCTTTGCCTCTGGTGGCAGAAGCACGGTATTGTAGCCAGTGTACAGATTGGACAATGGCTTGCCGTTGATGTTGCAGACTGGATTGGCAATGGCGTACTCATAGCTGCCCATCTGCACCTGCATATAGCGCTTGCCCTCGTTCTTCACCTCGGTGCTGTAGGTGCCGCTTGTGCCGTTCTCTGTTTGAACACGTACACGGAGCGCGTTTGGCATGAACTCAAGAATCGAGTTGTCAGTCGTCCATTTGCGTGTGGTGTCCTCAGCTTTTATGAGCACATCCGCCGCGAAAAGTGAGAGGCATCCCAGTGTCCCCAGCACAAAACCTATCTTCTTCATTGTATCAGTCCTCCAATTATTTTATTTGATATAGAAAAGCCTGATGTCATCCTTCGGCACGGTAAATGAAAAGACGTTACCCTTTGCCTTTAGCTTTGTGTCATTGTTCCGCAAATCCAGCACCTTCTTTGGCTTGAAAGGCAGCGTCACCGTGACTTCTGGCTTCGCGGCTTTGTAGTTGCCCACCAGGAGCAGCGCCTCCTTGCCCTTCACCAGCATGGAGTAGGTCAAATCCGCATTATTGCCCTTGACTTCCGTGACAACGCCGTCCATCACCAGGTCTTCGTATGGCTGTATTTCAGCCAGGGCCTTTGCATGGTAGTAGAAATCCATGGGCGTATCGAAGAAATCCGAGGCCTGGAAATAGGTTATTCCGCATGCGCCGTTGAGCAGTGCCTCCAGAACCATCTGCTCGATCTTGTAGGAATCAAATTCGCCGTATGTGCCAGCGGTGAGCCATGGTATGATCTTCTTGTTGCCAAGAATCTTGTGGTTCTTGAGTATGTTGTTATGGATATCCTGTGCGCGACCGCATACATACAGGCTGGGCTGCGCCATATCCAGCGACGAGGGGTATGTATCTTCCCATTTCTCGATGCCGTATTTAGGCGAGGCAGGTTGCCTGCCGTAGGAGCCGATTACTGGCATTGGAATGCCAGCATCCTGGGCACCTAGCCTAATCGCTTCCTTCAAATCCGCCATGATCTCCTTGCCGCGCTCAAACAGGAATTCATCCTGCGTCTTGCCTGATGCCTTGATTGCCTCCTGGCACCGCGTGCATTTGCTGGAGGAATTCTTTGCCTGATGCCAGATTTCAATGTCGTAGAACACATAGTCAGGCTTGCCGTCGCGGGTGCAACGGCGCACACGTTCCAATTCCTTCTGGTAGAACTCTCCCTTGTAAGATGGGCAAAGCCATCTGTGTGTGTCATTTTTAGGAATTGTGCAGAATATCTCATGGCCTGGCTTCTTGTTATTTGTCATGACATGCAGGCTGGAATCATTCATAATGACCTTGAAGCCTTCCTTGTGGGCGGCCTCCACATATTCCTGCCCACTCTTGGTGCTAGCGGCATTCCACCACCAGCGCGGGAATGAACTGACCACATTGAAGCCCAAGCGGCGCCAGTTGTTCCAGAAATCAGGCCAACTGCGGCCTATGGACTCACTCATCCAGGAAAGGCTCACATGCAGGCGCTTGAACTGCCCTACCACAGGCGGCTTGACTACCTTGACTGGCACTACATGCTTGAACTGCGCCCCTTCCGATGTGACTGCATAGATGCTTGCATTTCCAGTGACATTTTCCTCGGCGGCTAAATAGAATACTGGCGTCTTTCCCTTGCTCTTCTTCAAATCATATTCGTACTTGATGCCATTCTCAATCTCTTCGGAAGTGAAATCCTTGTCATCGATAATTTTGACACCTTTGGGAAACTCCATCACCAACTTGCCAAAATCCGTCTTCTTCACATCGGCTGGCCTAAGGTCTCTGACCAGCAGTTTCTGTGGCGCGGGCAAACCAGCCATTATTGCCAGTTCTGGCAAACGCGTGCGTATGAGCAAGCCCTCCATCGGTATTTCCTGGGCAGGTGCCTTGTATGCCTCGTTGAAGTCGGCACTTTTCGTCTCCGCCTTGATCACTGCCATTTCATCGCTGAAGATGGAGGCAGTCTCCGCCTTGATCTCAAGTATGATGTACCGCGCCTCCGCATTGACGGCCAACTCGAAGGGATAAGTCCATGCCTTACCCCAATGCAACTCTGTTTCGTCAAGGTAGTAATAGCGCTTCCAATCGCACTGGTTGCTTTCGCAAGGCGCCAGTTTCTGCATGGAACTTGCCTCGTGGTAGGCCTTGCCGTCCTTGGAGACATGCACTGTCATCCTCTGCGGGAACTTGAAATTGCCCGTTGACCCGCCCAGCAGGCGTATTACGATTTTCTCCACAGGTTCAGTGTTTTCCAGATCGATTTTTATGAAGGAGTGCCCCAGTCCCTCATACCAGCCAACCGTGCCTTTGTAGAACCAAAGGCGTTCCTCGCCCTTGCTTGCAAACTTGCCGTCAGTCAGGTCATAAGGATCTGAATCGCTTTTTGTGAGGCGATAGTCCGTGTCAGGCACCAACTGGCATTTCTTTCCCAATGCCAGATTCGTGCCCTGCGTCCTTTGCGCCCACAAATCACGCATTTCCTTAAGTGTTGGCCGTTCAGCAAAGCAAAGCAAAGAGGCAGCAATAAACAGCAAAAACAGTTTCTTCATAGGTGGTTTGGTGGTTGGGGTTGGTGCTTAGTGGACAGTGGACTGTGGACTGTGACTATTATCCACAGTCCACAGTCCACTGTTCACTTATCACATTTTATCAAATTGGTCTGCTACAGTAAAGAGGCATCTTGGCAGGTGGAAGAAGGTCTTCCATTTGCCGCCCTTAAGTGTATGGGTAGGTTCGCCTCTGCGGTTGAGGTATCCGTACCATTCGGGGTACTTGTCATCCTTGAAATGGCTCCAGGTCCACTGGTCAATTTCGTTGAATTTGTCCAGGAACCACTGATCCTTTGTGAGCCTGTATGCAAATATGCAGGAAATCAGCGCCTCGCAGTGTGGCCACCACAATTTCATGTCCCACTGCAATTCCAGATGCGGCTTGTGCAATGCGTCCATGAAATAGAAGATGCCGCCGTATTCCTTGTCTATGCCGAAGTCGAAAATGCCCTTGATGATGTCCGCCGCCTTTGTGACCAGTGCCTTGTTGCCAGTCTGCTCCGCGTGCTGCAGCATGAACCACATGGATTCCAGCCCATGACCAGGGTTTACCATGCGTCCCTCGCAGGATGCCAGGTCAAAGGGCTCGCCCTCTGGGTTTATGTTCTCAAAGAGAATGCGCATTTTGGGGTTCCAGAACCTGTCTGTCACTGCCTGCACAGCCTCTTCCGCCGCGGCATCGTATTCGTTGCTGCCCAAGCATGTGCGCATTTCGTACGCCAGATTGGCAAGCATCATGAATTGGCCATGGGACAGGCGCTTTGCCTTGCCTGACATGCCTTTCTCCCAGCGGCCCTTTGGATTGTCCATGCGCCTGATGTAGGAACGCATGGCTGAATCTGCCTCAATGCGGTATTTCTCCTCGCCTGTCGCCTTGTACATGGCGGCTGCCCCCATTGCGGCAAAGCAGTCGGAGAATATGTTGTACGGTGCAACGGAAGGCACGCCCTGCCTGTTCAGCGCAAAGTAATATGTGCCGTCCTCGGATTTGCCGTGGCTGTAGAGGAAGTCGTATCCCTGCTTGGCAATTTCCATCCACTTGTCATTGCCGCCCTGTGCAATGGAGAATTTGGCGAACATATATACGATTCGCCACTGCATCCACATGTATTTCTCGGTGTCATATACTGAGCCATCCCTGTCCAGAGACGTAAAATAGCCACCGTATTCCTTGTCAACGCAATGCTCTTCCCAGAATGGGATTACATTTTCGTAAAGCTCCGCCCTGTAGCGGTCACGCACAGCCTGCATATCCATAGTCAAAAACTCCTTTCTATTTGAATTATAGTAATATACGCAACAAAGCAAATATTCATAATGTACGAGGCTTTGGCCTCGCACATATATTTACTTGATGCTATATATTTTGCTGAACACGGGGACAGGCAGGCCGCCTCCCAGCACGTCCAGCCGCAGATCCAATTGGCTTGGCTTGAAGTTCTGCTTCAACTTGTCCAGCTTGAATGTGCCTTCCCAGACCAGCTTGTTTTCAGAACTTGGCTTCAACTGGTATTCTGGCGTCTGGTTCTTGAAGCGGTAACTCAGCCTGGCGGACACGCTTTCAGCAGGTTTCAGCAATTCGGCGCGGACATATAGTGTATCGCCCTCGATTCTAGCAGTCGCCATGCAGTCCGTCTTCTTCACAATGCTGATGCTGTTGAAGACAAGTTCCTCGCAATATGCATAGATGGCGATATAACTTTGCTTCTTGCCAATGAGGTTTGTCTCCTTCAGGTTGAACGTGTAGATGCCAGGCGCAGGTGAACTGTCCTGGAAGTAGGAGCCCAGGCCTGGCCCCTGCACGCACCAGGCATGGTAGGAGCCCTGGTTCATCCTTACGCTGTCCAGTTTGCAGACCAGCCATGGGTAATCCTCTGAAATTGGAATATTAATGTTCGTGGCGGGTGAAATCTCCTTTGGAAGCAGTTTTTCACCTGAAACCACCAGTCTGCCCTGGTCGTCTCCGAAAATGCGTATCCTCTTGTCATCCCAGCCGCCTTTTCCAAGTTTCACATTGGTGCCATCCCTGCGCCACAGCACATTGTCCTTTTCATCCAGCACAGGACTTTGCTGCTGGCTGTTTTCCTGAACCTTCTGCGGCGCATCGTCAAACGCCTCCACCTCATAAAGTTCCACATTTTCCTTGCCAGTTGGAAAATCCATCCTCAATTTGACAGTGCGCACCTTTTCCCTGCAAGTATAGGACTTAGTGTATTTCTCCACTTTGACCTCGGCGATATCGTCCATCTTCTTCCACTCGCCATCCTTCCAATACTGCAACACCATCTTCTCGATGCCGCTACCATTGACAACCAGCCTGGTAAATTCAGGCACGAATGTGGAGAAACTCAATTCCAGCCAAGATGGCTTCCACCTGGAGGCGGACCATGCCAGCATATTGTCCACTCCGTCAAACAGCTTGCTATGCGTCCAGTCCTCCCTGCCAAAATGCTCAAAGCCTGAGGCCTGCATGTTGATTTGGAAGCCTTTTTCGAAGAGTATGCTCTTGTTTGTGAGACGCTGGCGTTCCTTCTGTTCTATGAGCGCAGCGATTTCTGCCTTGGTGGGCAATTCCTGGTCCATTTTCTTTGTGGTAAAGAGGGCGGTTTCATTTGGCTTAAGGTCAATCGC
>JAFSTJ010000613.1 GCA_017450525.1 Victivallales bacterium
CCTTGTTGCGCCTTGACATTGGTCGCCTGATGGGCAAATATGTCGGTGAAAGCGAGGAGAATCTGCGGCGTGCCGTTGCTGTTGCGGAATCAGCCTCGCCCTGCATCTTGTGGATTGACGAGATTGAAAAGGCATTTGCAGGCATAGGCGATGCTGGCGGTGGAAGCGTGACAACACGAATGTTCGGCTATTTCCTTACTTGGATGCAGGAGAAGAAGAGCTGCATCTATGTTGTGGCTACGGCAAATGACATTTCAAACCTGCCCCCTGAGTTCCTGCGGCGTGGACGCTTTGACGAAATCTTCCAAGTCAAATTCCCAAATAAAGACGAGAGAAAGGAGATACTGGAAATCCAGATAAAGAAGCGTAATCATGGTAAATTGCCAAGCGGCATTGACATTGGCAAGTTGGCATCATTGCTACGGGATGAACAGAATTACTCTGGCGCCGACATAGAGAGCATTGTAAAGGAAAGCATGAAGCGGGTCTTTGTCGCCAACGTCTCGTCTGGGTTGGACAGGTCGCAGTGGCGTTCCCTTGCACAGTCTGATTTGGAACAGGTAATGAAGGAAACCCCTTCCAGTTACCATTCCCAGAAGGCCAAATTGGACAAAATGCTTGATAAACTTCGTGAACTGGATGTAAAGTCAGCAACATGACAAAGGAGGTGCTTCTTTATGCGTTTCAGTGTAAAATGCGAGTACTACACAAAGAATGTGTCCTACCCTGTTAAAACGACTTATTTTGTGGAATTGCCTAAGTGGAATACGACAGAAGCCAAGAATCAAATCAAAAGCAAACTGCCTTCAATCGTGACGAAAGTCGTCATAACAGACCATAAGGAGATGTAATGTCCTGGTTCACCATCGACTTAAATCAAAAGACATGCCTGACCTGCCAGCATTTCAAAGGGTGCCCAAGACGACTGAAGAGTGTGGGACGGGAACTGCACCTTGAATATGATGCCGTAAAAGGAGGCTGCGGGATCTACAACAATTTTCCAATGCTCATCAAAAACAAGGCTGGCATGGTCAGTTTCTGTCACTACACACGATGGCGTGAATTGCCATAGAAAAAAGAAAAGGCCAGTTGCGCCATTTGAGGGCAACTGGCCTTGGCATTCAGTACAATAACGTCTTCCTTGCCATCTGTCAGTTGATTATATTGATGGTTATGCGGCAAAGTTATGTCCGCAGGAGTCGCAGTGATATGCCTGGATGATTTTTCTGTCGATAGCGTGTCCTATGGAGGCGCCGCTCAAGGCACCAACGAAGAACCCAGCGACTGTCCCCATAACGCCACCGATGGCAGTACCTATTACTGGCATGATGACACTTCCCAATGCCGCCCCCGTTGTTCCCGCCTTGGCTGCTGTCGCCAAGCCTGATAACGCCCCAATACCGCCACACGCTCTTGTGGCAAATGGCCGCAGATGCACATTTGCCGCGCCGCATTTAGGGCAGATCCGCTCAATCATCAGATTCCTCCTTCAACTGCTCTCCCTCCTTCTCTGTATTGATTTCTGTCCCTTCCACAGGAACATCCTTTTCGGTAATGACTTTGAAGATTTCCTCTACTGCTGTCATGCCTATGCCCGTGGCTATCAGAACCTTGGCAATTCTTTCAAGAGCCAGAGGCCTTGGAAAAGATGGAGGAAGTAGGCTTGTATCAATGTTTTTCTCTATGGTATTTTGGGTTTTCATTTGTTGATTCCTTCTGTGTAGAGTTACTTGATTGCAGGTTGCCCGTCCAGTGCGAACAGGCGTGTGAGCCTGCGATTGCAGATGTCGAACCGTGCTGGCTTGTACTTGTGGGCAATCTCGGTGAACGCATTGAGCAGCGACCATTGTGAACGTTCCCTGAACTCGGCGTGTCTCGGCTCAAGGTATTCGTTGAACACAGGAAGAATGTCGCATGACGGTATGGCTCCGCATTCAGCTGCCCTGACAATGGAGATTCGTGCCTCGTCGTCAGTCACTGGCTTGTCGTGCAGGGCAAGCAGTTTCTCTTCAAATGACAGATATGAATCGGTCATCGCGTCCATGGTCTCCTCAACCATTGCCGTAAGGTCAATGCCAGATGTGTGCCTTCGCTTGATGACGAACTCACCGCCGAAGCAGAGATTGGAACAGACAAGTACGCTGACACCGCAGCACACGCCAGCGGCGAAACTCTGGTCGTGGCTGTTTCTGATGCCCACGCAGCGTGTCCATTCGGGATTATGACTATTGGCAAGCGTGATGACACCAAACATCTTTTGGCTATCTCTGGCAAGACCGAAGCGTTCAGAGTGGATTATCATTCCACGGCTGGCAATTGCTGCTTCCACAGCTTCAACTACATCAATATGAGGTACAGGTTTCCAAGTCTGCGTGGATGCAGGTGTTGGAACCAAGGCAAGTGCGTTTCTATCAACGTACCTGTCGGTAGGGTTTGCTAGACATAATGGCATTGTTTTGGTCTCCTATTGGTTTGTTTTTTTAACAAGATAACGGCTAGAACAATCAGCAATGGAATGAGAGATCATGCGGCCTCCTTTGGACTGATTGTTTTCAATGAGTTGCTGTGCCATCCTGAACAGCGGTCGGCAAATGGGCAGTCTGAACAGGCAAACGAAGATTCGTTGGGCAGGAACACTCCAGCCTGGATGCCCTTGTCGGCAGTGAGGAACAACTTCTCCAACCGCTGGTAGTGGTTGTCATCACGGCTGGTGAAGAAATGCCTGACTGTCGGTGTCTTTGCCTTGGTCACCACATCGAAGCGAAACGATGGTCTGCATTGATGCGTCTTCTCGAAGGCGTAGCTGAACACAGTGGCCTGCAAGTCCTTGGTTGGCTTGTCATCGCTCCACATCCGCGCGGCTGTCTTGAAATCGACAATTGTGTCATGGCCTTGGCGTTCCTCGTCGTCAAACGGTGTCTGCTCTGAAATCACCATGTCCAGTTCGCCTATCAGTGGCTTGGACAGTCCAGGCATCTCCACCTTGAACGGCTCGGCTACTGACTGGATGTTCCAGTAGTCTATCCACTCCTTGTTCACTGTCTCGAACATCCGCTTGGCTGTCGCAATCTGATCCTCTATGTTCTCATCCCGCTTGAAGACGATGTTGGCGGCATCCTTGCAGTTTGCCTGAAAGTAAGTCGCAAATGCCTCGGTCATCTGCTCTGCTGTCAGAAGATTGCCCGTCTTGGCTGCCTGTGCTTGCTCGGACAGCACGCTATGGAACGCTGTGCCAAACGGAAGTGCGACTGGTGTCCGTTCAGCCTCGTCTTTCTCAATGTACCTGTAGTAGTACAGGAGTTGGCAAATGCTTACGTAAGTATTCAAGGCAGTGTAGGAGTAATGCGGCTGCTCCTTCAACTGTGCGAGTGTGGGTCTGGGTGTTGATTCTTCTTCCATAATCGTTTCTCCTGAAAAGAATTGTTGCGTCCATAGCCAGCATCATGCTGGCTATGGGCATTGTTGCTTGAGTTAGGCGGCTGCTCCTGAAAACTCCTGTATCAGGTCGCTGCACATCTTGGACGGTATTTGCTCGACTGTCTGCACCTGGCAACGCTGTAGCAACTGCTGCACAGTCCAGCCTGCCCGCTTCACAAGGGAGAGCAGGTAATTGACCTGCTTCGGTGAGGCGACTGCATTGGTGTTTCGGTACTGCCTGTTCTGGTTTTGCTGATATTGCCGATTCTGTTGGTACTGTGGCTGGGCTTGGCTATTCTGCGGATCGTAATACTGCTGAGGTTGCGGGGCTGGCTGCTGCACAGGTTGCTGTTGCTGCTGTACAGGTGCGTTGTGCAGTTCGGATTCAACGGAATTGCGAACGAAGTCAAAGACTCCGTGTACCTTCTCCTGAAGCTGCTGCGGGTTGAGGCCATCGGGCAGTTCCACTTCGATCTGGCAATGGTACTGCTGGGAACTGTACTCGCTTTCCGCGGGCACTTTCTTTGAGTAGGATGCGTTGAGTTTAAGCATGGTTGTAATCTCCTGTTTGTAGATGGTTGGTTAGAATTCCTCGAAGTCTATGATGTTCTCGCAGTCGCTGGCATTGACCGCGATGCGCTTCTGCTGCACCTCGCCGCTCTCAAGCACAATCTTACCGTCACGATACAATTGTTCGGCTATGGACTGCGCTTCTTTGGGCGAGTTGGCTTCCACGATGAAATCATCGACTACCGTCTCCTCAATGATTATCTGGTATTGTGGCATTGACTCTCCTTTGCTGATTTAGGGCGGGATTGTTCCAAAGGACAGAAAAGCCTGAATAACTGTCTGATTTTGCGGACAGCATTCAGGCTCGCAATGGGATGATAGGCTTGCTCTGGACACTTCTCCAGAACGCGTTTTCAACCCTATTAGACTGCAAGACGGATGCGCTCCAGCTTGCGTGTGGCATCGGCATAGAGCCGTTCCTTCTGCTTCTGCTCGATAAGTGCTGCCTTTATCTTTCGGCCAGCCTCCAGCAGGCGGGCTTCAAGATTGGCCAGTTGCTCGCGCATGGATGCAATGCTTGAAATGGTTTCTTCAAGCGGATTTGAAGGTGTGACTGGCTGCGTCCTGTTGAATGCAACGGGGTTGGCGATTGTTGGATTGATGCTTGTTGTGGAAGTAACTTCTGACATGGTCTTCTCCTTGATTTTGATGTTGGTTGTGTTGGTTGCTGGGCTGTTTGAAATGGTTGCTGGACTGGCTTCTTGTGCAGGCGCAGTGGCTGGTACGTTGCTATGTCTGACAAATCCGCATGGCATGAACATGTATATTCCTACGCCAGCCGATGACACCAGAGGGCACTGCGACTTGGACTGAAACGCCAGAGATGTAAAGCCCATCTTCAAAAACTGCTTCAGATAACAGGTGTTGATGCGGACTTCTTGCGGCAGGCTCGGACCGCTGCACTTTGCCTTGAACATTCCAGGACGCAGTGAGTTGTCCTGTTCGTTCTCCTCCAGAAGTTCGATTCTGTCACTGTGGACTGTCAATGTCGCAAATGAGGTCTTCTTGTCGAGAAATGACAGTAGAGACTCTGCGCTTTCTTGGGGCAGGGTTATCTTGACGTCGCAGGTCTCCAGTGGCGGTATTATCTGCAAGTAGTTCGGGTAACGTGTGTCCAGAGCCTTTGCCGTGTAGCTGAAGCAGTCCCCCGCTATGGTGAACATCCAGTCGCCGTTTGTGGTTTTCCAGTGGGCAAGCGATGTCCAGCGAAGGCACTTCAGCAATGCGTAGTTTTTGGACTGAGGCAGCGTAACGTCGTTCTTCAGCTGCAAGGGCAGAGGCAGGTGGAAGAGTTGCCTTCCGTCCGTGCTAGCAATGCCTTTTGACGAGACATTGACTCCTGACAGAGCCAGTCTGTCCTTTGGATCGCCTGCACAGGTAAACGCCTGTAGCAAGAAGTTAGCGAAGTTGGTGGGCAGGACGGTTGCATCGGCGTCCTTGGGAATCGCGAACTTGATGTCGCTTTTGGAAGTCATAGGTACAAGTTGCCCTATGAATCTGTCATCGCCGCCAGGACCGGCCACGCCTATTTCCACGAGACCGGCGCGGTCGAAGGCACCGGCCACCGTGTGGTAACGGCCGAACCTGTGGACGGCAAGCTGACCCCGGAAGGTATCGGCAAGGCATATGCCGAATATCAGGACGAGCACACTCCCATGCCCCGCATGGTGTACATTTCGCAGCCGTCCGAAATCGGTACGATCTACAGC